>NZ_JBFRDK010000027.1:0-48362 GCF_052113545.1 Paenibacillus sp. TAF43_2 | reverse complement strand
CCTTAGGTGTCCGCTCTGGATCTGGTTTATGGTTATCAGCAACAGCTGGTTGCTCGGCAACAGCGGGTTTTGAATGTAAAAAAGCAAGCTTCGGCGGGTTCTTGAACTTCGCCAGATCCATTTGTTCTCCATTCAGCACCAACATGCCATCTTTCAACGATGCGGCCACTTCTTTGGATTGTTCGATTTCATCTGCAAAACCAAGCTCTACAGCTTCATCAGCCGATAGCCACGTTTCCGCGTTCATCAACTCGACAATCTTTTCGCGAGTTTGTCCTGTCTTATCTTCGTAGGCAGCAATGATAGATTCTGCTATAGCATCCAGATCATCAGCCATCTTTCGAAAGTCCTTTGCATTACCCTCGCCCCATGTCCATGGATCGTGAACCATCATCATGGCATTTCGTGGGATTCGTATAACATCGCCGGCCATGGCAATAACGGACGCGATCGATGCTGCTAATCCGTCGATATGAACGACAACTTTGGCTTTATGCCGCTTCAACATAGAATGAATTGCTTGTCCAGCAAACACATCGCCACCGCCGCTGTTAACGAAAACGTTGATCGTCTTCACATCTCCCAAACCGTCCAACTCTTCTTTGAACTTTTTAGGTGTGACCACATCACCCCACCATGACTCGTAGCTACTAATACTCGAATAGATGAATAGATCACCTGATTCGCCATTATCTGAAGCTTTAAAGGACCAAAACGGCTTTTTAACTTTTGGCATTCTTTTACTCACCTCCCTTGCCAGCGTTATTTTTGTTCGCTGCTATAGCAGTGGGAATCATTGTCCCGTTAACTAAATAAGACTGGCCTTCAGTTCCACCAATTGGGTTCATGTCTTCCATTTCAAGCCACTTATCGGCGTTGATTATGCCGTTTTGGCGCATGGTAGCAAGCCCTTCTTGTCGTGATTTGTAATCACCACGAAGTAAAGCAGCCACATTGAACTTCGCATAATATCCAGCACGCCGCTCTGCTGGGGTAAACAATTTCCAATTGAGTGTTTTTTCCCAAGCTACTAGATACGGAACCAGTGAATATTGCACGAATTCTATCGATTGCTGCTCGATATTATTGTTTGTGCTGCGCTCAAGGTTCGCGATCATGTGCGGAGGCACGCGAAATAACCCGCATATCTCATCGCGGGTAAATTTACGTGACTCTATGAATTGCGCTTCCGATAAAGGCATTGGAATTCTGCTAAACTTAGCTCCCTCTTCCAAAATAAGCGGCTTCCAGCTATTAGCCAGCCCCGCTCCTTTTAGATTAAGGTCTTCTTTTAGTCGTTCATATGCTGTATCGCTCATTGCTGCCGGATACTCAAGTACACCGCCAACGTTCATACCTTGACCATAGAAGCGCGCTGCAAATTCCGATGCTGCCATTCCTACACCAATGGACTCAGCTCCCATATAGACCGGAGAATAGCCCACTAGCCCATCAAAGCCAAGACCAGGTACATGGAAAACCATATCAGCAGGGAATACTTCGGATTTTCCTCTATCCATAATGCGGTATTTAATCTTCTGGTCCGACTGATCACGGAACGGCTTACAATCAGTCCACGGTACCGGGTAAATATCAATCGGCAGACCACGTTGATTCTTCGTTATAACTGAATAACAATTACCGGAGATGACCTGACTCGCTATTTGTTGCTCACGCCAGGTAACAGTAGTCATCTCATCATTGGGCAAAAGATATAATAATTCATGAAGCGGATGATCAAAAGCTTTGTCAGACCCACCACCCTTTCGCTCTTTATAGACGTTGAGCGGAAGTGATGCTATTGTTTCGGACAATACCCGCAAACAACTGTAAACCGTTACGAACTTCATTGCTGTTTCTTCATTTACATCCAGCCCCGTATTGCTTCGGCCTGTCTGAATCCTTTGACGGACCTGTTTGTCGAAATCGTCCATCGAATACGATTCGCCTTTAGCGACTACTTTTGATAAAAACCCCATTAATCTCAATCACCACCTTTCTGCTTTTGCGGGAAGCCTACCCATAGCAACAAGCCGCCGCATACAATCCATGCTGCTGGCGGATAGATGGACCAAATACCATATCCGAGCATAAAAAAACCTGCCACAAGGCAGGACTCTCTAGCGAATGAAATATAGTCGAATTCTTGTTTAGATGTTTCTTCCTTTTTCACAGCTTTCGCATCCCCCTTTCATAAACTGATTTCTTCGGCTTCGGTCTAAGCATTGCGCGGGTATGAGCATTCATTAGCGCTGCAGCTGGGTCAATACGAAATTTCGATTTTGATTTATCAAGCATTATGTTCTCGTTATGGTCAATTCGTTTTTCAACAGCATTACTCATGGCGAAACCGAGAACTGGGTTATTATCATGAATGATTTCTTTATCAAAAACACATTCGCGGAAGTTCTTTGTCGGCTCTGACAATACGTTAATACGCTGCCCAATCTCCACTAGCGTATAGCCTTCATCCGTCAATTCCTGAACGATCAAGCCGGCAGACCACTCATCATAGCAAATCTCTTGTATCTTCCAATCATTACTAGCTGCTTTTTCCAGCATGTAACGTTGTACGGCCTTGTAATCGACTACTGCACCCTCAGTACTTGTTATCCATCCTTGATCGACCCAAACGTCATAACGGACGTTGTCGCTCGCTATTTTAGCCTTAAGTGTTTCTTCTGGCAGGAAAGAGTGTGATAACACTGCAAAACGGCCATCATCAAGTGGAAATTCAAAAGAAATGCTCGTAAGGTCAATCTTTTTCGATAAATCCATACCAACAAAACATGTTCTTCCTCGTAAATCAGGAAATGGATTCTCTTCACTGGCGCCGCATTCTCTCCATTTATCCATTGGCATATATCCGTTGTCACGCTGATCCAGCCAGATATTGAAGTTCTTGGTCCAAACGTTACGGCGATCACCTGGCTTGTCTCGCGCAGTTTGCAATTGCGATCGCAAATAACTCATGCCCTCGGGAGTTCTCGCAAGCAGCGGATTACATTTAATCCAATTTCTTTCGTCTTCGATCTCTTCAGGTGAATCCATTTGAGCAATATAAGCGAAATATTCCTCATTAATCAGGGAACCATCAAGGACCTGATTGCAATAGTCGTATTCATCAAAACACGGACCATTAATGTCATAACCAGCTGTTGTAATTATGAACAGAAGCGGCTRCCGCCTCATCCCCATACCAGAAACAAGGACATCATACATATCACTGTTTGGATGGGCATGATACTCATCGATTATACCTGCATGAGGATTGAATCCGTCCATGCTCTTTGTTTCTTTGGACAAAGGAAGCATTTTGCCGCCATTTGTTTTATGCAGCATCTTATTGACACGCGTATAAATTTTCTTCTTTAGCTTCTTGCTGCCTTTAACCATCTTCTCTGATGCATCATAGACAACCTTTGCTTGCTCTCGCATCGTTGCTGCTGTGTATATCTGTGGTCCACCCTCGCCGTCAGCGGCGAACATATAAAGGCTGACGACTGATAAGGTAGTAGATTTCGAATTCTTCCGAGCAACCTGCTCATAAGCTTTGCGGAAGCGCCTCATCCGAGTAAGTTGATGAACCCAGCCAAATATGCTGCCGACTATAAACTGTAAGAAATCGTCCAAGATAATTGGATCGCCTTTTTTTACATTCAGACCATCCTCGATATGTCGGCAATACTTCTCAGCAAAGTCAAATACTTTATTCGCCTTGGATTCGTCAAAGACGTATTGAAATTCTTCTGTGCCCTGCCGCTCTAAATCTCTTAAATGACGCTCGCATGCTAGAATGACATATTTGCCCGCGACAATACGCCCTTCGACAACGTCAAGGGCATATTGCGTAGTTGGATGGACCGTCGTTTTAATCGAGGTCGTCATCCTCATCATCCTCGTTTACTTCTTTCGGTTTTGCTAAACGAGCGCGAGCTGCAGGTGATAATCCGAATTCAGAACAAAATGATTTGAATTGGGTAGCGTACTTTTGGGCGATAGCAACATTCGGGTTAGCAACCTTGTTAACTGCTCCAATTGAGTTCTTATGTTCAAGAACCAAACCATCTTTTTTAATCGATGCGGATGCTTTTACATACTTGGAATAAGCATCGCAAGCAATGGCGAGAGCATATGTGTCGACATTAGTTATTAAATCGAGATCATACAACTCATCAGCGATTGCTTCCCACATCTTCCTTCCAGTCGCATCTAACCAAGTTGGCCGAACTATGTTATCATTGGCGGGTTTGATCGCTTCTTCCGCTTCCTGCATAGCTTCAATTTGTGCTTTCGATAGTTTCGATTTATTACCATTTGCAAGGTGTGCAGCTGCTGGTTTTTTGGGAGCGCCCGCCACGTTCACCACCGCCTTCCTTTACTTTTACCAAGGGCTAGGGCTATTTTCCGTATTTTTTATGTGCGTGAGGGGCACACGGTCTCAGAAAGCCAACTCCCAAAGGATTTGACCTCCCCCTGCCCTTTTGGGATCTTTTTCAGACAAGAAAATAGAGATTAAAACATAACTCCTTAGAATAGCATTCCGAGCTTCTAGAGATGCACAAAAATAGACGCCATATTCAGCGCCTAATCGGTACAGCCCGTTACGATCTCAATCTCATGCGTGGTTTCACTGTCATACGAAGAACGAATAGTTATTGACCTCACTCCTCGCAATTCCTTACCATCCTGATACATCCTTGGAAGTCGTTCGCCCTTCTCTTGAATGAACAATAGAGATGGACGAAATTTCTCTACAACATCCTTGATTAAAGGCACCATTGATTCTTTACTCATAATTCATCGCACCTCCGATACGCCTGTCCCACGGCTTCATATTTTCTAGGTTAATGTTGTTTACAATACAGAAGCCGCTACCTTCTTCACTACGGATACCCTTCAACGCAATAATGCGATTACCTCTGCCGATCAGCTCGCGCCACTTCTTAAGCTCTTTATCCGAAAGACAATCAGCAATAATGATTTTATTAGTCCAGTGATATGGAATCGATGTAGTGCAACTTATTACTTTAATGCCACACTCTTCGTAGTATCGTTTCATCAGATTAAGTGCAAGGATTACCACGTTCTCATTCTCTTGAGCGAACTGCATTGCTGCAATTGAAGCTCCTTCCTTTCGATTGTAATAGACAACCTGGAAAGGGTACTCATCAAGCATCGCAGCTTTAATCCTATATTCAATCGACGGTGGCGGGCTTAGCACAACATTCTCATCTCTAAACACGTTCATTCCTCCTCATTTCATGACAGCTAACGCAACTGACATTTCCTTTAATCCAGCTAAGCGTATGTGAAGTGCCGACATGAGGATAAACGATCTCACGTCGCTGGCCCTCATGTCCGCACTTATATATGACTGTTAATATCTGCACCTCTGGCCTGCTGATTGTTGGCTTCTTCTCTTTCGATAATTTAGCCATTATCTTTTAATCACAGTCACAGTATTACCTACCGAATTACCCAAGTAAAACGATCCTGATGTTTGTCCATTCGGGACGCTCATTTCAAAAAACAAACCACTATCCTTTAACAACTCCGTAATATCCTTGGCAGTAAATCGAGCTAAAGTAAGAGTCACCACTTCGAATTTAGTCACTTTCGGCGCGTAAGTATTATAGTCAACCCATTGCCAATCTTCGCATGTAGTAACTTCCGTTAAAACATTCTCACATTCAACATTAATACCAGCTACTTCAACGGTGCAATTAGCAGTCTTAAGTGTCGTCCAAGTTTTCTTTCCAAGCGGCAATATAATTTCAACCCCTTTCAAGGCAATAAAAAAAGCCGCTCCATGTGGGCGACTTCGAGTATTTCAACTTCTCCATTTCCAAAATTTCAATGTCTTATTTGGCAATTGCATCAAAGCCCAATTATATAACCTATAATCAAGAGCTTCTTTTCTACGTCGTCGGCTACTACTAAGAAAAAAATTTTCAGTCAATGCTAACAAAATAGAAAACGATAAAGCAAAAATAACCAAGATACCCTTCCATAATTTCAAAATATCGCCCCCCGCATCACATTTCGACAAACGAAAGGAAATTCCTTCACTTCAATGATCTATCTGATGAATGAGTGACGAAGTTCAAAATCATGTGTAACGCTTCGCTTCACATTAACTGCATGGTACGCCGTAAAACGGCGATTGTATTAAAAGCATACGTACTTTGTAACTTTGGAGTAAGAACAACGACATTATATCGATGCCACTTTTTGGAGTCAAACTTTCGTTTAACGTTTTTTATGATGAAAACACCATCATACTCATTCACATTTAAAAATACACATGTTTATATCATTTTTCGATAGAATCATTAACGCCCAAATCCGCCATCATATTTGACCGTCTTAATATTATGATGCGTTTCACAGAGCGGCTGCCAGTTGGTAACATCCCAGAACTTTTCCTGATCTCCTTTATGAGGAATGATGTGATCGACCACAGAAGCAGCTACAATCTTTCCATCGTTCTGACAATGCACACACACAGGATGTTGTTTCAAGAAACGTTCTCGCGCCTTATTCCACTTATGATTGTAGCCCCTGCTATGTGCACTACCACGACGCTGCTCAGCTACTTTCTCCAAATGAACATGAGCCTCGCAATATCTCTCCTGTGTAAGATTTGGACACCTGGAAGAGCGACAAGGCTTTAAAGGTTTACTAGGCACTTTCCCGCCTCCATTCTACACACCACTTGGCTTAATCGTAATAGTGCCCGTCATAACAGTTGAAACATTACCTATCAAGTCCGTTAGTTCGGCTTCATGATAAAAGCTCCCGATCAAATCTAATGTATCAGCTCGCTCAAGCCTTATATTGAATATACCGGCTGCAGCATCAGTTATTTTAATACCTATTGGTGTTTCCCGAAAGATTGTAAAATCCCCTTTGACTGCACGTTTCATCACCCACTTGATAGTGCCGCCAGTCAGATCAGTGTCAGCGACTGGAACATCGATATCCATCGTATCCCCAGCGAACATTGTGAAATTTTGATTTGTCTTCGCCACTATGTTTCACCTCGTAACTCAATTCTATTTTTCCGAACAGCTCTCAGTTCAACCTTAAGTATTCGAGATGCTTCAAGCTTTACGACTTTCACAATCGTTTTATCTGGATCAAATGAAGTTATAAAAACAGAATAATGAATTGAGCGCTCGCTAAATATGAACTGCTTCACCGTGAAAGGAACACCCACGTTTTTCACAATTGATTGACGAATCAGAAATATCGCAGATTGATTTTGATATATCCTTTGCCTTGATGCGTGAGTCGTCTGCCTTACACTCCAATTCACTATCCTAATGGCCTGCTGATTTATATGGGATGCGATGATCCCGATTCGCATCGGGTAACTTATTACAAATGGTACATATTCATTAAATATACTTTGAAGTGTAATGTTATTTACTGTTCTAATAGCAAATAACGCCTGCTTCGTCGCCACAGCGCTTGTTTGATTCGACCATATCGTTTGTTTACTCGCTGAAGCTACTGACCTGATCGTTTGAATTACCTGCTTCGTCCCATTCGCAATCAATTGATTTGTGTATATTCTTTGATGTGTCGAATAGTTGTAAGATACATCCAAACTACTATCATTACCCCACGTTCCACCTATGAGCTGCGCATGATTTCCGTTTCCCGTTTGGTCGTTAACTGTACCTGTTGACAAGTCGTACCATCCGGACAATACCTCAAGCTTAAGAACCTTAATATCGTAAATTATACCCTTTACAAATTGTGAGCCGGAATTGGTAAAAAAGTAACACGGCCCGTTCGGCCCGGTATTGATTCCATCCTTTAGAACTCCGCGTATGGTAATTCTTTTGTTCAACGGTATGAACGGTGTGCCACTTGTCACTAGTACACCGTCTACGTAGACCTCTTTAAAATCAGCGTGATACGCTACATTCATCGTGGTGCTTGTGAAATTTATAGCTCTGCCGCCGATGTTGATGAACTGCATCCAATCCGTTCTAACTTCGATATTGCAATCGATGATAAATTCCGTGACGTTAGAAGGCTTATTTGCTAGAACGGTTACTTTATCATCGACGCCATCCATTTGAAGATAGTAAGGCATATTCTACCTCCTGTACTCTTCTTCAATCACACAAGGCTGCGCTGTCGGTTCGTCATGCGTACATTGGTGCCAATCTATCCAGCCGCCCCACTTATCTACATAAAGCTTTAAATTATCAAATAGAGCAGTCTTGTCAGCCTCATTATTCACCCATGCTTCAAAAGTGAAATTATTAGCCCCCATATCGTCCATTATTTCAGCAGTAATTAGCCTCCACAGCTGATATTTGTTAATCTCTGCGATTATAATCAGCGCACCGTCAACCGTGTGTATTTCTCCGCGAATAGAGTTTTTCATACTATACCGCGTATTCTTTGCCGCTGACTGTCAGCTTAATATCTGTTTTATTCTGTGTGTCTCCCACAGCAGGAGTTGTTACTTTCATCCAAAATGGTTTAGCTACGTTAGAATCGGAGATGTTCGCTAGAGCGAGAGCTGCGCCGCCTGCAAGAAACGTTCCAGCTAATCCGGCATTGTCAGGAGCTAGCTGCACCCATGACGATTCATCGGTACTCACTATGTCAGTTGGCTTGATTGAGACTGTATCGTAACGCTTAGTCGCTTGATCATTGAACAACCAAAGCTGCACTGTTACTGCAGAACCGGTGATAGGGTGTTCTGTTGTAATTGGATTTGTATCAGAAACAATGTCCGTCAAACCTACGTTTTTCGATATTTTAAGTGCCATTACTCATATCTCCTCTTTTTTGGGCAAAAGAAAAAGCCACTCAAATGAGTGACTTCTCCTTCTTAGATTGTTTTTTCAATAAAAGCATCAGAATTGAAATCTTGTCTTATATGCTCGGTTGCCCAACTGATAAGTAAGCATAACCCATTGTTTTCAATTCCCCATTTTCGTCTCTCATCACCAGCTCGAACTTCCCAAAGTTCATACATAAATTCGTGAATATAACTACGGTGTCTCTCTTCAAACATGCTAAAGTCCGCACCATTAGCATCGATTGGGAATTCACTTTCTATCCAATCAATCACATCTTTTCGCTCGATGTGCTCGTGCACTTCTGCAATGGTCCTGATTGACCCTTTATCAAGTAGAACTGAAATTTCTTGAATAAATTGAGTCAATGTTGTTGATTTTCTCATTACAATCCACCTCCCCTTTCCCAATCATTTCGACAATAGGAAAGGATTTCCTCTTTTGGTGTCGAAAGAACTAGAAATAAAGGAGTGGTCGAATGAAAAGAAAGAAACAGAAACAAGGTCGTATTGATATTAAAACGTCATTACTTGTCTTAGTTGCCTTAGCTGCAATCATGTACTGGTTCGTAGCCTATTTTTCTCCTAATGCATTCGAGCATATGAATGAAAAAGCTAAAAACTTTGAGGTGGGTTGATATGTTTAAATCAGGGTTCTCGCTAACCACTGACGCTCATCTTTTAGCTGCGATGTTCAACAAAACACCCGTTGTTGCTTACCAAGATAATGAAATCATTGATTACGGCGGAGTTATCCAACAAATTCATCCAAACACTATCAAGATCAATGGGATGCACTACTTGAAAGCCAATTGTGACTTCAAGATTCGCTAAGCGGCTTTTCATAATTATTTGATTTAAAAAGCCATCTTTGCGCTTTAAAAGCAGCAAGAATGGCTTCTTGTTATCTTTATGAATTCATTCTTCAGATACAAAGCGCTTTGGATAAATAGGAGTGATTTTATATATTTCATGTCTCGGCAGCCAATCTATGCTACTACCGAATGTCACCTTTACATAATCAGTAATAACCTCGTCCTTGACAGCCTCTAGCAATCCTTGATACGTCTCCGATGTATCAAGTTCAACTACTACTATGTGACCTAAATAATCATCAATTAACACTGAAACGCCTCCTCTTGTAAGAGTGTTCAATATTAATCATCATTCTCCTCTTAGTTAGCTGAATCAAATTTACCGTTATATAAATCATCCAGCAGATGCGTCAGCATGATCTTTTTAGCGACCCACATTAGAATCATGCCGCTATCTATGCTCTTCGCCTCATCGTAGCCGTCAATCTTCAACCGCAGCAGCTCAGCGTTATTTTCAAGATGCTCGATTAATTTTTGGCGATCAATGTTCAATCTGAGCACCCTCTATGTCCCTGATCTGAAACCATTCACCATCAACCATAAAACGTCCCTGTAGTTGATCCACGCGATCTACGATGCCGTTAACCTCAAGCTCTTCAATCTCGTGAAACATCTTAAGCTGGATTGGCTCTCGTCTTTCCAACGATTGAGCGACCACCCTCGAAATATCTTCCCACTCTTGTTCATCAAGATAAATTCTAACGCGTTTCTTTTGTTCTTCAGCCAATTGATTGATTCTCACTTTATGCTCAGGTAGCATCATCCTACTTGCTTCCCACATACCATTACCGGTTAATTTATTCGCCATAAGAGCACCGTCCTTTTGAACTAATATTCATATTATATGCGAACAAATGTTCTTAAATACAGTCTTGACTTTTTTATTTATAAGCGGTCTACGAGAATCGAACTCGTTTTAATGGATTGGAAATCCACAGCACTACCAATATACCAAGACCGCATATGAAGCGCACCGTTTCACAATCGTTGGTCGTGTCGTATGCGCTATGTTCGTGGGCAAGGATTTGCACCTTGCAAGAAAATATGCTGCTGTTAGTCGGCACTGTATAAACAGGACATGGGTTAATATTTTCAGCAGTTTATCGACCGGATAGGTGTTGAGGTGTTTACCCGACTTCTCTTAATACCTATCTCATACCCACAGCCGTTCCTTTACCCTAATCATGCGTTTACCTATTCCGCCACCACGTATTAAAAGCAATTGCCCCGTAGTTGTGTCACCAGGATGATGGTGCCTCCTCGTCATGATCTCGGTAGCCGACCGAACCTGCGGAGCTGGCTGGTGAAAGTCAGCAGACGTCCAGATCAACTGCCCTTCAAGCGTCGTCGCCAAATCCAAGCTGGATTGTTCGACAAATTAATAATGCACATCACTAGACGCTCTAGAATGCCGTTTTAAGGACTGTGACTTTAAGTGTCCTGTTACAAGGCAAAACACCAAACACACGTTCCTATGACAAACCTGAGCGTCAGGTGAAGAGATAACCGATCACCTCCAACAACAATTGCATCAACTACATTTGAAGTATGYGATCTCAAGTGAACCAAAAGAATAGCATACCCGCTGTGGTACCCTTGCGGATTTTAGGAATCCTTATGGCTCAAAGCCTGCCTATTGCCGGAATGGGTATGAATGTGTGTCGGGTGCGACTCTTGTTTGCTCTCTTACTTATAGGTGGCAGGTGCATGACAAGAAATGGCTCTTTTAACTTTAAACTTTCGATTATGTTCCATTTATAATAAATAATTGAAATTATCAAGAAACTATATATGTAACGACCAGCCATGTACGGCCGGCTCGTCGTAGCGGATATCCGCGACCATACCGTTTGTATCAACGATATGGTTTCAACCTATTCCGCAACAGGTCCATAGCGTTTCGCGCTCTTCAGGCGGTTATTTAACCAATGTTATTGTAAGGGCTACTAAACTAATGACCAACGCGGCGATGCTAATAACAACGGCTGCTGTCAATATTTTGGACGTCTTCATATATCCATCCCCTTTGTGATATAATTTTAGAGAAAGAAACAGCACCCTTGTATTTCACCATCCCCTAGGCCAAGGCTCCTTTCGGAGCCAAGGTTTCGGGCACTCCTTACTGGTTGAGTGTAATGATGAGGGCGATTGTCGAGTTTATCAGGCTAATGATTGCACTCACTAGCGTGATGATTACTACTCGATTTTCAATCTGCTGTTTCTTTTTCTTTTTGGCCATCTTGTTCACCTCCTTCCTTATATTCTTATTATACAACACATTTCGTTGACTGTCAACGTATTTCGTTTATTAAAAACTAATTTTGTTGATTTATAACGAGATTCGTTGTATTATCTTTTTGAGGTGATAAAACATGCTAAAGCTAAAGCTGGATAGAATCATGTTTGAAAAGAAATACAATACGAAGCAACTCAGCGAAGAAACCGGTATTCGCTGGAACACCATCGACGACTTGGCAAAGAACAGAGCTAAGAACTGGTCGCCAGAATCACTAAATAAGATTATGATCGCCCTTAAAATCGAAGATATCAATGAGCTGATTGAATACGAAAAAGAGCAGGAGGATTAACCCTCGCTGCTCTTTTATAAAATAAGTTATTCTGTACTAACCACGAGTAGTAAATCCTATTGTCCTATCAAGAGCTAGTGCCGCACTTTCCTGAGCTGTTGGCAGCAAATGAGAGTAGACATTCAATGTGGTACTCACTGTCGAATGTCCGAGCCTTTGAGATACAATCCTAACGTCCTCACGCTCATTAAGCATGATGCTTGCGCTTTGGTGCCTTAAGTCGTGATAGGTTATTCTAGGCTCATGCTCCGGTTTAAACTTATCACACATCGTATACCACGCAGCCAAAACCTTTGATGCTCTTGCTGGAGTCCCCTTACTGGAGCATACAACAAGGTCGTTATCTTCATACCTCTCGCCCAGTTTTTTCTTCTCAGATTCCACAAAATCCCTATGCTCTTCTAAAAAGGCAATAGTCAAAGGTGACAAACTAATAATACGGATACTGCTTTCATTCTTAACGCCTTTAAATGTGACTTTATCCTTTCGCAAACTCCTACGCACTCTAATAAGGGAACGTTCAAAATCTACGTCAGACCATTTAAGACCTAGCACCTCACCTTGCCGCATTCCTGTCATTATTGCTATAAAGAAAGCGATCCAATGGCGTGTTGTGCCTTTACCGTTAGAAAGCACATACTTCACTGATTCATTACTCCATATTTGCCGTTCTTTGCGTTCTACCTTCGGCTTTTCATCCTTTGGTATTTTTGAAGCAGGATTACTTTGTATTATTTCCATTGTCACAGCCGAATTCAGTGAAGCACTGACTGTCGAATAAATTCTTTTTACAGCTTGATCCCCCAATTCTTTTTTTCTAAGTTCTGCAATAAATTTTTTAATGTCCAAAGGAGTCAATTTTGATAAAGCAATCTTTCCCAGTATAGGCTCGATATGATTAGTGAAATAAGAATCGTACAAATCCTTAGTCGATCCAGCAATTCCGTTCCCGTGTATTTCTTTGATTGGTCTGTTATCTAACCAATCTCTAAAATACTTTCCGTAGGACAACTTGGCAGGCTCGATATACGTTCCCTTATCTAATTCGGTAGACAAAGCTTCTCTAGCTTTTTTCGCCTCAGTGAAAGTCCTAAACCCTCGCTTAGTAACTCGTTCCCCATTAACCATGACTTGAAACCACCATGGCTTACCATTTTTCACGCTATCGTTATAATTTATTTTGTCCTTAGACTTCTTTTTGCTCTCCTCTGAAGCTTTAACCAAGCAATTCACCCCTTAAGTTATGCTCATAGGTGATATTATAGGCATTTTGCATCAAATTTGCATCAAAAATATTTACACAACAAAAAAACCCTTTATTTATAAGGGTTTTAGGTCAGGTACATTTACCCTTCAATGTTTGTCACCCCTCCTTGCGCGGGTTTTTATGGTTTAACAAGGTTAAGGGATACAGTCAACTTATACTATGAAGGGGCGATACCATTGGTGCTGTTATGAAGGGAAAATGGGCTCTGCTGCCCATTATATTTTTGCATGAATGATGAGCCGATGCGTGGGGTTTACAATGGGATCACAGGTGATCAAAGTCAGCAGCTTATCTTTATTGTTGTAATTTAGAACAGATACATCTGTCGGATCTACAATGGATACTTTATAAACGGTGTATGTGAAGCTTTCATCTTTTGTATCCACGACGATTTTATCTCCGACCTCAACTTCCCCAAGCCTATTAAACAGCCTTCCCTTAGAGCGCATCCGATGGCCAGCTATAGCTGCGTTGCCGACTTTGCCTATTGCTGTTGTTTCCTTTAAGTGAGCTGTAGCCGATTTCATATTCTTCTGGGTGGCTCCCTCAACGACAGGCAGCTTAAGCTTTATTTTATCAATCTTAATCGTTGCAATGGGTGCAATCTTCTGTGCTTTTGGCGCCTCTGTAGGGGTTGCTTCTGGTGTAGCTGCATCCGTCGGTGATTGAATCGGCGTCTCGGTCGCTGCGGATTGCTCGTTGAAAAGATCCGTTAATTGCTCATACTGCTGCTGCGCTTGCTGCTCTGCGCTCACATCAAAGCTCGCCTCATCCCAAGTAGCCATCAGCTTATCCTGCTGACGGTTCTCGTACCATTCATTCGCTTTTGGATAGAGCAATATGAGAATACCTACAATCACTAATGCATAAGAGAGTATTCTTTTCATTTTTCCCCACCTTCCGCTAGCTGGCCTCAGTCTGTGGTCCTTTCGCCTCGAAAACCCATTTCTTGCTTCCGTAAAAGTTAAGCGCAACGGTTACCACCGTTACAATCAGCTTTGAGACGACCTCATTCAAACCCCACCACTCGTTCAAGGCCATAAGCAGCAGTAAAGTAATACCTAGTATGATGCCGTTCCATACGATGAATCTCATACCTCTATTTAGCTGCTGCGGGCTTGTAGCTTCATTTTCCCTCTTCCTAAAAGTATATCGGCTATTTAGCACATAGCTGTTAATCATTCCAGCTCCGTATGCGATCATCTGTGCAAGCAAATAATACGCTCCAAACCAAATGAGGAGTGAAAACATAAGAAAATCGATTAACGTATTAAGAAGTCCAACTAAATTGAACTTTACAAATTGTGCGATGAATCCTCTAGCTGCTCGTTTTGATGTTGCGTTAGACATATTTTTTAACCCGATCTTGTTCAGCAGACTCTGAGGATTGATTGTCTTCTTTCGCAGGAAACCCCTGAGCTTCGCGAACGATGTATAAAGGGCGGTTTTTGGATTCTTCATAAATCCGGCCAATATATTCCCCGATTATACCTAAGAGCATCAATATAATGCCGTTAAACAAAAGATTCACTGCCACAATGGAAGCCCAGCCAGCAATCGTGGTGCCCGTAAACAGCTTCTGGAATATAACGACTAACAAATACAAGAAGCTCGTAATTGATAATGTAAAGCCAACATAAGTGGCAATTTTCAATGGTTTATAAGAGAAGGAGGTTATTCCGTCTATGGCAAAAGAAATCATTTTTTTCAGCGGATATTTGGTTTCGCCTGCAAAACGTTCTTCCCGTTCATATTCGACCATCGTCTGACGGAAACCGATCCAGCTAACCAAGCCGCGAACGAACCGATTTTTTTCCTTCAAGCCGCGCAGCACATCGCATACCTTCCGGTCAATCAAACGGAAATCCCCCGTATCTACGGGAATATCCACATTCGTTAAGCTGCGCAGCGTGCGATAAAACAGCTTAGCGGTTATTTTCTTGAACATCGTCTCGCCTTTGCGCTTAAGACGTTTGCCATAAACAACCTCAAAGCCTTCCTTCCATTTGGCGATCATATCGATAATGACCTCTGGAGGATCTTGTAGATCCGCATCAATGACGACGATCGCATCACCCTGCGCATAATCCATCCCCGCTGAAATCGCGATTTGATGACCAAAATTACGTGAAAAATTAATCATTCGGACATTTGGATCGAAATCGCAGATCATGGAAATTAATTCAACCGTACGATCTTTACTTCCATCGTTGACGAAAATAAGCTCATAACACTCGTTCGTGCTGTCCATGACCAGCTTCAGCCGCTCGTACGTATGCTCGATAACCTCTTCTTCGTTGTACATAGGAACGATAATACTGTATTTTACAGCCGATTGTTTCATCCAGATACCCCTTTCTTCAAGCAAAAACGCCTTCGGCGTCCTTAGACGCTGAAGTAGCCTTGACGGTGAAATATAAGATAAGTATGAAAAAACGATATACTTTCTTATATTTTAAAATAACCAGCTTGGGAACCAGCGCAGAACATGCTCTACATACCAGGTCTTTACAGTCATACCGGATAGCGCAGGATAGTACATCACAAATAACAATATCGCTACTGCCACAAAAACATTTCGAATCAGCTTAAAGTTTGGCCGTTTCTCTTCGATTATTTTAAACATATAGACCAAGCTCAGAATAATGAACGGCACCATTGCAAAATAGTGATAAAGGAATGTAAGACGTGTTACAAGCATCCAAGGCACGTACTGTGCTAGAAACGCGATCCATATCGTATACATCGCTTTATCTTTTCGCTTGATACTCATCCATATCGTCGCTGCCATCGCAAAAATGCCTGCCCACCAAATAAGCGGATTGCCCATCGCTACAATTGTGGATTTCATTCCTGCTGCCATATTGTCCCCTGAGTAATACCATACCGGCCTCTTCATGAACGGCCACTCCCACCATGAGGATGAGAATGGATGCGTAGATACCAGCTTGCTATGATAGCTGAACATATGCTTCTGGTAATCAACTAGACTTTTTAAGGTATATCCTTCATCCATTACTGTCAGCACGGGAATGTAGGATAACGCATAAATCACAAGCGGTATAACGATATAAAATACGAGACATACAGCAAGCGTTATGATCGTATAACGAGGAAATACGTTTATAATATGCTGCAGCTTGTCTTGGCTAAAGCCAGACTCTTTTTTGTTCTCTTTCAGAACTCGCTTGGCAGCTGCATACTCCTTATAACGTTCAAATAAAGATAAACCGAGCATAATAGCTAAGCCTGCGCCCCCATAAAGCACAATCCATTTGGAAGCTACACCGATTCCAAAAAAGAGACCTGCTAAAAACAACGGCAGCAAAGTAACACTCAGCTTTACCTTGTAGAAGCTTAAGGAATAATATTTGTGCATAAGATAAAACATCAGCATAATGAAAAACACGCCGTAAACGTCAATCGTTGCAATTCTAGTTTGCGTAAAATGCATAAAATCTGCTGCTAGCAAGGCAGTCGCCACACCCGCATAAACAGTCGTTTTAAACAGCCTTCTCGCGAATACATACATTAACGGCAGCATTGCAATGCCAAACAGCGTACCGGCAATGCGCCAGCCAAACGGATTAAGCCCAAACAGCTTAATACCGATCGCAATTATAATTTTGCCAAGCGGTGGATGCGTATTCTCGTAAGCTACAATATGCTCCATATGCTCATAGGCAGTACGGGCATGATAAATTTCATCAAAATAAGATCCGTTCATATAAGTCGCTTCATATTTCGCGCGCTGCTGTTCATCAAAGAGCAAAGGTACGCTGCCTCGTTTGGCATCCTTCGCCTGTTCATCATTTATTCCGACGATTGATATCGGTATTTTGTTGCCTTGCTCGTAAATAGCCATCTCATGCATGGAGAAGCCTGTTTGAACCGTCGTAAGCTTCACATACCGAGCTGCGAGCGCCGCGGGCTGACTGTTCCAAGTAAATACAGCAACATGGCTGCTGTCGATTTCCATGAGATTGTCCCAGTCGGTCCCATTTTGACTAAATTCATATTTGTATTTTCCTGTTCCAACTCCGCCAAAGCTGTTGATGCGATCAAGCTGCTTAACCTCGCCCAAATCAACGTAAAAGCTTTGACCAACGGTCGAAGGCTGCCATGCGGTTGTCGGCCCCTTCATCTCGCCAAGCTGGAATAGCGCGACGACCGCATAAATTAGCGTAATCGCACCCATCCATATCCAATCCTTGCGTACGAGTCGTTCATTCTCTTGCTTCACTCTTGAGATCGCTTCAGCTTTGAAAGCTGTTAGTGTCTTGTGATCCGACTGCTTGCGTTCTTCCTCCAGCAGCGGGGTGATAGACTTCAATCTTCCGCGTGCATAATTATCATATCCGATATATAACAAGTAAAGCATCAATCCAACATTTGCTAACGAGCACAATAGAACAATTCCATTAAAAGGCACGTTCGTGCTCACTTTGCTGTAGTCAAGCACATAAGCAATATTGATGAAGCTCGTCAAGCTAAATCCGAAATACACCATCAACATCCTGCGATCGAGCGATTGTATAAAAGCAAAGATTCCAAGCAGCATTACTGGGAACAGGTAACGCTCATGCATCTTCGTTACACCCATAAATACGACAACGATAAGCACCATCGCTATAAAATAAGAGCGCTTGGACGATTCATTGTCTCGCTTTAACAGTGCAAAAAAAGCGGAAATCGCTACGGCTGCTAATATGAAGATCGTCCCCCATGTTTTGAACGAAAACAGCAGCCACGTATCCGTAATCGGCTTCCAATTCGCATCGCTTAACGCATAGAAGTTGAATGCATTTAGCGTCGCGTACGGATAAGAGGACAAGGTTCCTGAATAGAGCTTAATGAGGCCCGACAAGCCGCTGTTGCCCCAGAAGAAAGGCAAAGCGAGCAATATAAACGTAGTGAAGCCGTAAAATGCGCTGACCGGAATCTTCTTCCAATCTTTGCGATATACGAACCACAACAGCAGCACCGGCATGAATATAAATGCCTGCGGCTTAATAAGCGCTGCAATAGCAAACAAAACCGAAGCGCGCTCTATTTTATTTTCGACCAGTCCATGAATAGCCAGCACGAGTGCCAGCGCAAATATCGAATCCACTTGTCCCCATGCGGCAGAATCCACAATAATAGCTGGATTGAATAAGAAAAGAAGCGCTAATCCTAACGCTATCGAATAGCCTGCTTTCTTCTTTCCTATTTGGACAATGAAATAAGCAGCAGCCAAATCGGCTAAAATCGCCGGGAGCTTAAATAGAAGCATTGCCGCATTTGATCCTGAATCTAGCGACAGCATATCTTTTATTAAACCTAATACATACAGAATATAAATATAGCCGGGAGGGTAATCTACAAACATTCCCGAATGGTAAAATCCAGAAAGCCCCTGCTTCGCAGCTTGGTCAGCCCAAGCCATAAACAAAGCGATGTCATTCGCATAACCACTGCTTGAAACAGCAATCCAAAGCCGCAAAATTAGCGCGCCGAGGAACACGAATACAAGAATGGTTTTATGTAAATGTTGTTTCTCGTCAAGCCAGCTTCGATCTCGAAACAGCTTCTTATAGATAAGTGCAAAAAACAAGGTGAACAGCGCACCAAACAAAATAAGTGGAAGGACTGAGCCGCCCGAAGTCGATGCTTCAGTTCCTTGGCTTGTCTCCGTAGGGACTAAGCTGAACACCTCTGCACCGGATGGCGCCTTAGATACTTTCTCCACACTGACGTCATCAAAATAGGCTTTCCCGGTATTAATGCTCCCGTATCCGCCTAAACTAGCGCTGAACGTAATACTCTTCTGATCCTGGCCCGTCTTCGCATAAAACTCAATGTACGCCCATTTTCCATTTGTATCCTTCACTTCAGGATAAGTTACTGCTACGCCTTCAACGAAAAATAGAGCCCCTGTTGCATCCAAGCCTACTTGTTCCGTCTTCACGTATCCAGAAAATTTATATGTTGTTTTTGGTTTTACTTTTATCGTCTGTGTCCACCGCGAGTGATTAGCTTGCTTGTTCTCAAGCACGGCTGAATAGGTTCCTGTATGCGCTTCGGTATTATCAATCGTATACGAAGTAATTTGCTCTTCCTTCAAATACGCATCATGCGACCAATCTGAAGGCGCTCCCTCCGCAACATTTTCAAAACCGGCATTGTTAAGCAGATTGCTTGCTGCGTTTGATACTGCCGCTGGCCATAGAAGGGTTAGGAGAAGGATGGTTATTGTAGCGCGACTAAACATATTCATCATCGTTCCGATTTCCACCTCATATTTGGAATAAAGTTGTCCATTTTATAATGAAATACAACTTAACTCTATGTGATATTAACCTCATGGTCAATGAAAAAGTGAAATTTCCACCGCTTTTTTAGCACGACGGAAAAGTCGACAGCGATAATAAAAAAGCATCCCTAATGGGATGCGCGAAATGCCACAATGGAATGCATGTTTTTCTGCATGCAAGCACTCTCGATTCAGCTTGAGGATGGGGGCAGCATACCACCCTTTCCATCGGCTATGCCTACGATTTCTGATGGTTTTCTTATATCCGCGACAACGATATCGTTTTTCTCGCCGATCATGCCTCCCGCCACATAGCTTAGGTAGAGATGAATACAAATCGCTGCACTTCAGCCTTAATCGCATTGTCTACAAAATTCAGCGTGCCCAAGCAATATAATTGAGGCAGAAGCTCGCCATAAATCAAATAAAAAGCAAACATCCAGCTTCCGAGGAGCAGCAGGCTGTCGATGATGGATAAGACCAGCATCCTTTTGCTAAATGTCATACGTCCATTCCGCTCGTCATCTCTGTTTGTACTTCCACTAAAGTAAGCTCCGTTAAAGCGGCTATGCTGTAGCTTGTAGTCGACTCCATTTCCAAGCAATCCCCGGGAGCGACGTTTAGCGGCTTGCCATCCACAATCGCTACGCCTTTGCCGGCTTGAACGGTCCATATAACCCTTCGAGAGGGCAATGGACCCGGAACATAATGCTCCCCTGTATGAACCACAATTTTTTTCACGAGCGTCTCTCGGTTGTCTTCCAGCTTAAACACGTCCAAAATGCGATACCAGCCCCAGCGGAGCTCCTCGTACATCAATCGCTGATCGATAGGCTGCATCATTTCCTTAATGCGGGGACTCGCAGATTTATCGGAAACGAGAATGCCATTCGGACTTGCTGCTACAACAATATTCGATAAACCAAGCACCGTCACCAAAATATCCAATTCATTAAGCACATGCGTATTGTTCGAATCGTCGCTTATAAGACCCTGCCCAATTACATTCGTATCCATTTCCTCCGTCAGCGTGTTCCATGTGCCGAGGTCCTTCCACTCATTTTCATATGCGATGGCTCTGAGCTGCTTCGCTTTTTCCAACACTTCATAATCAAAGCTGTTTTTGGGCAGCGCAGCATATTGACGGGATAATTGTTGATAGGAGGTTGGGTAATTTCGATCGCGCAGAAGCGAGAGCAAATAATCAAGCTTGAAGGCAAACACGCCGCAATTCCATAGTGCACCATTGTCTATTAACTCCTTGGCAATCAGCGCTGGCGGCTTCTCGACAAAACTTGTAATCACGATGCTATTATTAGTCTGTGATGCGAGATTCATAGGAGATGGAATCATATAGCCATATTTCTCTGAAGGATAAGTCGGACGTGATCCGATTAAAGCAACCTCCGCATTCGTTCCTCTCAAAACCTGCTCTAATTCCTTGATCTTTTCGAAAAAATCAGCATTTACATAGGGATCTACAGGCAGCACGCATACGATCTCGTCCTTAGAGGCCTTCACTATTGAATTCAAATAAGCGGAAACCAAAGCAATAGCCGGAAAGGTATCTCTTCTCTCCGGTTCCACGATGATCGAAACTTGGTTGCCAATCTGGCTTCTAATCAAATCCACCTGAGAGGAGCATGTGGCGATATAGGATGAAGCCTCAAGACCAGCCTCTTGCAGCTGTCTCCACACCCTTTGAACCATCGATTCTCGTTCGCCGTTCTCCCCTTTGAGCACCTTTAAAAACTGCTTCGTTCGCGAGCCGTTCGAGAGCGGCCATAATCGTTTGCCGGAGCCTCCCGAGAGCAGAATTATTTTCATTAGCCTCGCGCTCCTTTTAATGCATTCATATCCTGCATAACCATTTCTTTAACAAGCGCTTGAACATCATATTTAGGTGTCCACCCTAATTGTTTCTTTGCCTTCTCAGGACTTCCGAGCAGCAGCTCAACCTCGGTAGGCCGATAATATTTGGCATCCACGGCAACAACCTCCTTGCCGACCGGAAGCGAATAGGCTGGATTATGGCATGCCTTTACATAGGCCACTTCGTCTTTCTTTTCCCCTTTAAATGCTATTTCCACACCGATCTCGGCAAAAGCAAGACGAACAAACTCTCTAACCTCTGTCGTGTATCCTGTTGCTATGACAAAGTCTTCCGGCTCGCTCTGCTGAAGAATCAGCCACATCGCCTCGACGTAATCTCTTGCGTGTCCCCAGTCTCGCTGCGCATTTAAATTTCCTAAGTAAACCTTGTCTTGCAATCCATGCGCGATGCGCGCTACCGCTTTTGTAATTTTGCGTGAAACGAATGTTTCTCCCCGCAAAGGACTTTCATGATTAAAGAGAATACCGTTGGATGCGAACATGCCGTAGGCCTCGCGGTAGTTTACTGTGATCCAATAGGCATACAACTTGGCAACTGCATAAGGACTGCGGGGATAAAACGGTGTTTTCTCATGCTGTGGAATTTGTTGAACAAGCCCGTAAAGCTCAGATGTAGAGGCTTGATAAATTTTTGTTTTTTGCGTAAGCCCAAGCAGTCGTACAGCTTCCAATATGCGCAGCGTTCCGATGCCATCTGCGTTGGCTGTATACTCTGGCGTATCGAAGCTGACATGAACATGGCTCATCGCTGCCAAGTTATAAATTTCATCCGGTTTCACCTGCTCAATAATTCGCACTATGTTTAAAGAATCCGTTAGGTCTCCATAATGAAGAAAAAATCTTTGTTCATTAATGCTGGAATCATTCAACAAATGGTCGATTCTTCCGGTATTCGGCAGAGAGCTTCTTCTCTGCAATCCGTGTACAATATATCCCTTATCTAACAGCAATTCAGCTAGATATGCGCCGTCTTGTCCCGTAATCCCTGTTACAAAAGCAATCTTCAAAGCATCTGCCCCTTCCCTATCATCCCAATTAGTAACATAGTATGTCTCTCAAACGAATTGGTATGGACGTAATGGAAGCTTCACAAACTCTATTCTATAAATAGGCAAAGACATGCTCACATTAAGAGCCGATTACATAATCTGATAAGTAGAATTATATATTCAGGTTAAATAGGAAAGGTCGGAGGCTGATAATGAGTCAATTGAAAGGGAAAAAAATTATGGTCACCGGAGGCTCCGGTTTCTTAGGCTCGCATGTCACCCAGCTGCTTGCTAAATACGATGCAGCAGACGTTATTGTACCGAGGAGCCGGCAATATGATTTAACTAGCCAGGCCGCATGTTTGTCCGTTATTCAAGACTATAAACCGGATATCGTCATTCACTTGGCCGCAAAAGTAGGCGGGATTGGAGCCAATCGCGCAAATCCAGGTTCTTTTTTTTATGACAACCTTTCGATGGGCATCCATCTCGCAGAGGCATCGCGCCTCCATGGCGTCGAAAAGTTTGTAGCCTGCGGAACGATTTGCTCTTACCCCAAATTTGCCAATGTTCCATTCAAGGAAGAAGAGTTGTGGGACGGCTATCCTGAAGAGACAAACGCACCTTATGGCTTAGCAAAAAAAATGCTGCTCGTTCAGTCACAAGCTTATCGCAAGCAATACGGCTTTAATTCCATCTTCCTTCTACCCGTTAATCTGTATGGTCCTAGAGATAACTTTGATCTGGAAACCTCGCATGTCATTCCTGCGCTTATTCGCAAATGCTTAGAGGCGAAAGAACAGAATGCCGATTGCATTGAGGTTTGGGGCACAGGGATTGCAACAAGAGAGTTTTTATATGTGGAGGACGCTGCAACAGCTATTCTGCAAGCCGCAGAGCAGTATAATGGCGAAGAGCCTGTCAATATTGGCACAGGCCGCGAAATCTCGATTAAAGGGCTCGTTCATTTAATTGCAGAGAAAACAGGCTACACCGGAAATATACGATGGGATGAAAGCAGACCTGACGGGCAGCTGCGAAGATGCCTCGACACATCCAAAGCAGAGCAGCTATTCTCCTTCAAAGCGAAGACGGATTTGCCGGAAGGGTTAGAGAAAACCGTGAAATGGTATATCGATCAGCAATAAATACGGTCATAAAACAAAAGCCACAGCGACTATCCATAGTCGCTGTGGCTTTTGTTTTTATGATGCCCGCTTCTTTCCTTTTATTGCGCTCCCTTTTTTCCGTGGCTGGACACTCCCCTTACGCTTGCTCCGGCTGACAGCTCTCCTGCTTGATGCGCCTTTATTACTTTTTTTCCTTCGTATGCCGGTTGTTTTTTTTCCTAACCTTTTACGTCCGTTTCTTCTTAACGGCTTCGTTCTTCTTATGCTTGGAGCTGGTTTGGCAACTGGCAGATTAGCATGATAATAGCTTGAAACCTCAGCAAAATACGAATTCAACACATTTTCAAGGCTCTGCTGGGAATAATGGTTCGTTTCGATATTTTTTGCCCGAAGCTTTTCGAACCAGCTTGTCACCCCTTGAACAAAACCGTCTGTTGCCTGCAAACGTCTCTCGCATACATCCATATGAAGATTAAGCTCATCCTCCGTAGGCAGAAGGCCCATCTGAATCAGCTGATTGAATACAATTTTTTTCCCGATCACTTGTTGTTCCGCATTATGCTTCGCGCCTATTTGCTCACTATGAATGCGGTAATGAAGCAGAACATCAGGTATATTCGTGATACGGGTTAATTGCGCCATTCTCGTCCACAGCTCATAATCCTCCGTATGGGGACTCTGATAGTCATAATAAAGCGAGTAGCTCTTAACGACGGAGCTCCGCATCATGACCGTTGGATGATTTAGAGAGCAATAAAACAAAAGCCCTGCCTTAATGTCCTCATGATCGGTTGGATGCTTAACCCAAATATCGGTATGCATATATTTTATCGCTGTACCGCAAAGGCCGATATCCGGGTATTGATTCATAAGCTCAACCTGCCTAGCCAAACGATCAGGAAAAGCAAAATCATCACAATCCATTCTAGCAATATATTCGCCTTGAGCAAGAACAAGCCCCTTGTTCAGCGTGAAAATAAGTCCGTAGTTTGCTCCATTGCTAAAGAAACGGATTCTTGTATCTGAGTAAGAGGCAATGATTGCGGCGCTCTGATCCTTCGAGCCGTCATCAATAATTAAAAACTCAAAATCTTGAAATGTCTGATTTAAAATGCTTTCGATTGCTTCGCGCAAAAACAATTCACCGTTATAAACCGGCATCAAAACCGTTACCTTTGGCACCTTCCCGCCTCCTTCTACACACTCACTACTATACAATGAATGATAGATGCAGATGGTTTGGACAAAAGCCTTAGGGCATCTTCATCGTTCTTTCAACCATGTCGCTGTTTCAGTATAATCTCGGATGATTCGCTCGTATTTGCTGAACAATCATCGCATGCTTCTGTCCCGCATCATAGGACAACGAATGGCCATGACGCCGATATAATAACAAGGCTTCATGAATGGCAGTCCCACGCCAGCCCCGCTCGCATAACGAAATCCAGAAATCCCAATCCTCATAGCCGTGTATCATCGCTTCATTGTAACCGCCTACTGATAACCAAGCACTTTTGCGAACAAGCGAGGTGACACAAACAATATTTTCTGAGAACAAGCGGTTAAAATCAAATTCAGGCGGAATCCAAACCCACGATTGATCGCCGAAATACTCCAAGCCGACAGTCGCGAAGCCAGCCTCCGGTCTCGCTTCTAATATACGGTAAGCCTTCTCTATTAAAGTAGGCTGTATTTTATCGTCCGCATCAAGGGGCAATATATATTTCCCTCTTGCTTCGTGTATGCCAACGTTTCGTCCATACGGCAGACCGATATTCGTCTGCACATGAATGACTCTCGTTTTTGGCTTATTTAAACGATTTAATAGATCAATCATCGCTGGCTCTGTTGATCCATAATCCACGACGATTACTTCAATCTCCGAATAGGAAGAAGCTAAGCAAGAATCGATGGTTTGTTCAATAAATCTACCCTATCAAAGCACGGGATTACTATGCTGACCTTCACATTCATCGGGCAAGCTCCTTTCATTCTGGTGTAACTTTCCTGTCTGGCAGCATAAAGTAATGATACATATCCTTTGTCACCGGCAAGCTGTATTTAACCGTCAACAGCGAAAGAATCGAATGGTCGTAACGATGATCGATAAATTCCGGGAAGTTCGGCAGGACGCTGCTATTTTCAGCATTCGAAATCACTTTATAATCTTCGCAATAAAACAGCCATTCTTCTAATAGGCTTCTGCTTTTCTCATTATTGTAAAACATAAAAAATCCAGCCCAAACCTGCTCCGCTTCCCAATAACCTGAGCTGTCGCACTGCATGAGCACGAAGCTGTCTCTTTTTGTCCAGCTTGGATACAGTGCGTGTCCGCATCCGAATACAGCACTAGCGCTCCTTCTTCCATTTTCGATAAAGAGTCCAGTAAAATATACGGCTTCCAGCACCATAGGCCAAAGCCTTTCTCATGCTGCAAAATTGCTGTATTCTTACGAGCAAAAGCCTTTCCTTCGAGATCGCTTGGATGATATGAAATGACACGATCAACGCCGAATTGCAGAGCAGTCGAATTTAGTCTATCTTGATAGGATTGAAATTCCGGCGAGGCAAAGCTTACTAAATAAATCTTTTATGACCACTTCCTTCTAACCTGTGATCCATCAACGCGAGTTAGATGAATCCATGCAAAATCTTTGTTTGTACTCGGCGTCCATCTTGCATAAAAAATATTCGTATTTCGCTCCATCACCTCCTGGAACATCCTGCTCATCCCTGTATCGTAATGGGCCAAATCACTGGATGATTTTTTTAAGCCGATGTTGTTCGTTTTAATCTCAAAAATGTTAGGCGTCGTTTCATAAGCAATACTGTAATCCACTTGAACGGTCTGAAAAAATTGCTTCACCACATATTCGATTTGATCGTAGCAGCCATCGAAAATAATTCGGAGTTCAGCATTTTTATATTCGCTCACAGCACGGTGCAGCTCCGCTATTAGGGGAACAATCGTAGCTTCTTTATTGAGTACAGGCAGCGTAATGCTTATTTTTAGATATAAATTCCCGTTCAGGCAAATTAATCTTTTAATTCCCTCCACTAATGTTATTTTTGGCTTCCACTTCGGCACGGTTACCCCCTTGTTCCATGGAATCATAATTTCTCGCGGATGGTAGGGTCGTCCTCCCCAATTCACCTGTAACGGTATATCCATTATTTTTTCAATAATGCTCGCTAACTCCTTTAGTGGAATGGGCTGCTGTGAAGAAACGGAATAAACCTCGTTCTTAACTGCCCCATCATTTAGCAGCTGCTGGGCTGCGAGCATATAAGCTTCAACAACATCATCAATGTGTACAATATCAATCAGCTGCTCTCCAGGTGACATCGCAAGCGGTTTATGTTCCTTTCCAGCCTTCAGCAGCAACGAAATGGTTTTTTATTATCAAAATGCTGTGAGAAGGTTTCCGTTTTAATGAATGCATAAACGTGCTGCGACAACATCGCCTCCACTAGCTGCGTACCGAAAATAATATTGCTTGTCAGCATCTCTTCTACCTGTCTTGGCGCATAAGTAACTGTGGCCGATGTATGATGATAGCACCCTGGACATCCTCCAGTTGCTTAAGGCTCGATTCATTTCTAGCGATAATGTGCACCTTCCATTCTTCCGCCAAAAGCTTTCGCACGAGGTGTGAGCCAATAAAACCCATGGCTCCGGTGACTAAAGCGGTTAAGGCTGCACGGGAATTTTTTTCTATCATCGATCTCCCCCCCAGCTTGTTTTCCCTGCATATTCATGCCATTGCTTCAAACAAACCTGCCGAATATCTTCGTTGCCTTGATAGGCAAGCGTCCACTCAACCACCTTATTCAGCGCCTAATCAAGGGTCCATCTTGGCTTCCAGCCTAAGCGCCGCTGCGCCTTCGAGCAGTCCATCGGCTGAAAGAACCCCTCATGCTTATAAGCCATAAGCTGTCCATCATTAGCTATCTTCTGCATGCAGTCCATCTCCAGATTTGTATGATCGCCTTCAATATAATCAAGCAGCTGCGGTTCCATTACGAAAAAACCTGAATTATTCCAGCTCCCGTCGCCGTACGTCAGCATAAAAGTCTTGTTTCCTAAATATGGATGAACTCGTTTTAGCCTGCCGCCCGTCATCGTTTCTTTGCCGGTGTCGACCAGCGTGATTTTCCACGGTTCAATGGAAGATTCATGAATTGTCATTTCGTTTCGATTCGATAAATCAAAGGTCACATCCGAGTGATGCAAAAATAATGATAGAAATATTCTTTGATGAAATAACCTTTGTAGCCCAAACAAATCACAAAATTCGTAAAGCCGTAATGCGCATAGGTTTGCATGATATGCCATAGGATTGGCTTATCCCCAATGTTGATCATCGGTTTTGGCTTCATGAGCGACTCCTCGCTTATTCTAGTGCCGAACCCGCTTGCTAGAATGACCACTTTCATATTTTTATCTATCGACCGCATAGAAACATCCTCTCTTTCTCTCAAATATACTTTGCCATCTTCCTATGTTTATTTATTCGATAGTTTGTTGTTCTAGTGAATACCCAGTCTGTGAAAATTTAATAGATGCGATTAAGCAATGGAATACAGGCGCTCCTTGCCTATCAATTGCCCGTACCATGCCAAATTATCGACATAGAATACATTGAACGAGGTTTCTTGAAAATAAGGAGGGATAACGCTTGTCTCAAACCGTTGTCAAACGAAAACAAGCTGCGAATAAGCAGATGAAACGACAAACTAAAAAAATAAATCGTACGTCCGCAAATACGCGTCGCAGAGCTTCTCGCAAGGGAAAGAAGCTGCTGCGGTCAAATCGAATAAACAAACGAGCAAGAGGATGGAAGCGCGGCATCCTCGCCCGTAAAGCACCAGCTGCTCCAATAGCTCCTACTGCTCCTGCCTCTTCTCTTGTTGAACAGCCAAGCGACGGAGGGGCAGCGCCTATTTTAATACCGCTGACGGGTATTATTTTCAGCAAGGATCGAGCCCTCCAGCTGGATGCAGCCCTGCGATCGCTTTACTTGCATGCCCTGGATATTTCCAATTTTCACATGAAGGTCCTTTACAAGACATCGAGCGATTTTTATGAATCACAATATGAACGACTCAAAAACGAATACCCGATGGTGCAATTTATTAAAGAGGAGCAATTCAAAGAGCAGGTTATCGCTTCGATGGAACCCTATGCCTATGTTCTATTCATCGTGGATGATTGCTTGTTCGTTCGCGATTTCACGCTGCAGTCCGTCATGAACACATTAGCTGCGCACAACGATTTGATTGGCTTTTCCTTAAGGCTGGGACCAAACATCCGTTACTGCTATACGATGAGTGCCGAACAGTCTATTCCATGGCATCACATTATCGAGTATGGCTATCGCAAGTTTGACTGGACATCGGCGCAGTATGAATTCGGCTATCCGCTTGAAGTTTCCAGCTCGGTATACCGCACAACTAATCTTCTTTCGCATCTGAGAAACTTGGATTTCTCCAACCCCAATACGCTTGAAGGATGTATGGCAGGACGTGCGCAGGAGCTGTCTGAGGGACGCCAGTTTCTAGCATGCAGCGAAGTATCCTTAGCGTTTTGCAACCCGCTCAACGTCGTTCAAAATGTGTATGCCAACCGCGCAGGAAGCAATAAGGAATTCTCGCCGCAAGAGCTTGCTTTGCTATTTGAGAACGGTGATCGTATAAACGTAAACAAATATGCAAACTATATCCCAGCCGCATGCCACGAGCAGGTAGACATCTTTTAATCGCTGTTCCTATCATTCATCCACAAAAAAACGTAAGCAGCTCGGAAAAATCCGAACCGCTTACGTTTTTTTATGCCGCTAGCTTCTCAAAAAGCTATGGCCGCCGAAGTTGTTTTTATCGCGAATTAATATTTTCATTGGAAACGGAAGCTGCTGGCCCTCCACGTAACCATAGGATGGATTCATCACTTTAGGAGACTTGTCGATTAAATATTTATTTAAATGCGATTCGTCATGCCAAACGGCATTGATCCCATTATTCATATCTGTTCTAATATTGTCATCCAGAACACGAATGAGATTCGTATAGTGCTCCGTTCGGCCGCCGTTCAACCCACCCATAAAGTAGTAGCTTCCTGCGCCCTCCGGAATATAGGCTAAGCTTTGTTGATTTTTCTCATAATCAAGCTCGTGGCGCGCTTTATTGTAGAAGCCTGGATGCTGGACCGCAACGATGCCCTCGTGAATTGGCAATATTTCTTCTCTTACGACATCAACGAATTGCATATTGGCATTAAAGAAAAATACAAAATCACATTCCTGCTGCAGCTGATGCACCACGTTTCTAAACATCGCATATCGCAGCAGCGTATTTCCCGGCCATCCAAGATTATCCTGAGGAATCTTCAAAATGTTCGATCTCTCTTCATCAACGATGTGCTCGGCATCTGTGAATACATAATAGTTTTTCTGGTAGCCCGGCAAGAAATAAGCTTCGGAGCTCCGATAGAAGTTTTCCCAGAAAATACTGTATTTCCCTGTGCATATATAAAGAATCCCGATTCGAGATCCGGCTACGCTCGCAATTTCCGCTTCACTCGGCATTTGTGTAGTCAGATAAGGTGATGCATTTGCGCTTTCTGGCTGTGCTTGCGAGAGGACAGCACCTTGATTGGTCATATAAGACTCTTGATGCGCATCCTCAAAACCTTTCGAATGCCCTTCTCTATACCCTTGCTCATAACCCGTGTGAAACGGCCCGCTTCTTTTTCTCCCTCTTGTACCGCTCCTCAAACCCTTTTTTAATGTTTTACCGCGCCTTTTCCCTTTTTTTACACCATATTTGTTTTTGCGGCTGCTTAATTTCCCGCCGGTTTTCAACGTTTTTTTTACGCTCGTTTTTTTAATAGCTGTACTTTTTTTTCGTTTCGTCAGCATGCTGCCGTCCTCCTAAACTTGAAATTATATATTATTAGCCTTAATGATCGGAGGAGCTATAATAGGGAAGCCTTCCGAATACTGGTTTTTGTCGGCTTGCGTTAAAGGACGAACATAACGCTGCTCCAGTCCCCATGCCTTATAAGCATATTTTGTCGTCATCCGGTGCAGCTTGCCCTGTATAATCTGGTACATTTCGCCGTCCTGCGTTTTCACTAAACTGCCTTCAGCGAAATTGGTGGTGAGCGTCGATAATGCAGCTATTCTCTGCTGCAGCACTGCAATCGAAATGTCTCCTCCTATCGGCCAGTTCCATAAATCAAGCTGCGGCAATCTTACTGCATCCACATGCATTAAGTCTGAAGAACGCACGATATATCGATATCCATTTTCTACCCAATAGACATTCGAATCGGTTCCTTTAACAACGATATGGCTAGGGTAAAAGTTTGTTCCTTTTCTCTTTTCATTAGGCGATGCCGAATTCATTACCGCCTCCAGCCTTCTGATCTGATCCCAGTCGCCCCATTTTTCACGAAAAAAAGCGTTATTAAGCAAGGAAGCATCCAGAAACGAACGCATCGTCACACTGCCATAATGATGGATGAATGTATCCTCCGCAATAACTAGATCGAGACCAAGCAATTGTATCCGAAGATAAAAGTCTACATCCTCGCAGGTCCCAATGACATATCCCTCATCCATATACCCGACTCTCTGAAGCACCTCTCTGGATAAAAGCAAGCAGAAGCCCATTATGGCATTCGTTTTTCTCCATCGTACCGGGTTAATATGATTGTAATTTTGGGCAAACTGCTGCATTTCTTTCATGTTTTTGTAGCTGACATCAATCTTTTGATCATTCGACAAATAATTGGTTACCGGACCAACAAGTCCAATCGATGGGTTGCTGTTCAAGCACGACAATAAATTCGACAGCCAGTTTTTCGTCACGATCGTATCATTGTTAAGAATGAGAATCGACGTACCTTTTGCCATCATCAGGCCTTGATTGACGCCGCCGGAAAAACCTAAGTTCTCTTGAAAAATTTTATAGCGCAATCGCCCTGCCTGCGACTTTAAATAGGCAGCCGTTCCGTCCGTTGAGCCATTATCAATAATGATGATTTCGTAAGACTGCGGCGTATATTTATGAATGCTCTCTATGCAATTTCGTAAATAGTTCAACTGGTTATAGGTTGGAATAATAATGCTTGTGCCTTCAAAAGGTTGCTGATAGCTTGCTGCTCCACTCGCCCTGCCATCCCGATAACCAGCCGCATAGCTCGCTTGAAAGTTGATTCGCTTTATTTTACGGACTGCTTTTATACGCCTGCGCGGATATCGCTTGCGCATCTCGGTTCACCTCCCACGATCTTTTTTAGCTATCATGATGGAAAGACGATTTGAAGCAGCTGGCTGAGCCGCTTCTCGTAGGTATGCTGCTCCAGCGTTTTTATAAATCCTCTTAATGCGATTTGATTTCTCTTTTGCTCGTCCTGCAGGTAATATGCAATTTTATCAGCCAGCTCATTTGGTGAAGAGTACGTTTCAAGCTCCGTTCCAGGAACATAAAAACCGCTTAAGTCCTGACGAACATCTGTAAGCTGAAAAGCTCCGGCAGCCGCAATTTCATACGTACGAGGGTTGATCGACAAGCCGGGAAGGTTGCGGCTATTTTTGTTATGCACCTTGTCGTCATGGGAACGATGAATATTGATGACAATCTTGGCGCCATTATAATAGCTCGCTGCTTCTTCTGAGCTGATCCAAGAAATGCGAATGCCTTTGCTTAGGCTTTTGTAACGCTTAAGCCTTTTCCAGAACAAACCGATAATTCTTGTATCGCGCTGTGCTAGTGCAGGAGCAATTCGATCTATCAATCTGACTCTGTTATGAAAGGCATTCCCAATAAAGCAAATATCGCTTTGATAATGAGCGGGTACATATTTTGGCTTATACACGGCTGGGTTAACTGCCAGCGGCAAATAATGAACCTGACAGCCGAGCTGCCGATAGATTGGAATAGCAGCCAGCTCATGGGTAAATAACCATTCATACTGCGGGGCAATGACCGTTGTAACATCGGTTACATAGGGCTCATCGACGAGCCATATCGCTGTTTTAACACCGATCGAACGAATGCCTTTAATTTGGTGGACTGGCACCTGAGTGCCATGCAGTACCAGCACTAAATCCGGTCTTCTCCTGCTTGCCAGATCAATAAGATTATCTGATGGAGATGCGATGATCAGCTCGCTGACCATACCTCTGAGAGCATCCGTAACCGCCTGATCCATATCTGGAAAAGGGCCTCTTAATCCCGCGCGAACATATAATACTCGCAGAGATCGAAGCAGGCTTGCGGACCGCGGTATTTTCTGAATTAACGCCTCACAGGTACCCACATGGTAACCATGCTTCCAGCCAGATTCGCGTCCCGCATCCCACTCGCTTGCTGCTGAAATGTTTATTTTCCGTTTCTGCTTCAGAAGTATCTCACCTCTTTCTGTAACGAATACTCTCTATACATTTCTAATTAGTGCCTGCTCCAATAAATCTATGCTTCGATCCCATTCCCACTTCTTTACCGTCTCGCTCCCGCCAGCTCTTAGGTGTTCGCGCAGAGACTTGTCTGCTATCAAACTTTGTACTGCATTCGCTGCTGATCTAATGTCATTTGGAATGACCAAACTATTATAATGATTGACCAGATATTCATCCGTCCCCGTTACATCAGCAACGACTGGAACTCCTCCGCAAGCCATCATCTCAAGTGGAGGATAGAGGAAACTTTCAACCCTGCTCATTTTGAGCAAAATATCACAGCTAGAGTAAATATGCTTCATCGTTTCATAGGATACACTCTCAAAGAAACGGTCACAGCGCCAAGATGCAGCGGGACGCCCCGACGAGCTGACACACCAAACCTCACAGTTCAAATCTCGCACTGCCGCAAAAGCATCGCTCATTCCTTTGTAAGGAACGTTAATAGGGCCCTCCAGCAATACTCTAACCTTGTTGCCTTTTGGTGCAAGCGGCTCTGCCTCATACATAAGTGAGGTATCGAGTCCGTTAGGGATATAGATCGCTTGCTTATTAAACGTACGCTGCAGCCAGCGCTGCAGCCAGCCTGCCATCGTCAGAAACGTAAAATCATTCGTTTTGTACGTTTGATAGGCCAGCTTCGATTGCTCCGACGATGGCGAATAAAATCTGGATTCATCCGATTGAATGAAATAAAAGCGTTTCTTCGCTTCTATTCTTCTTGCAGCGCCGAGTGTAGCCCAAAAGGTCGCAATCACAATATCACGATCCGCAGGAGCGCGGGATTCTGTGACGATGGGCACCTCAACAGGATGCCAGCTAACCTGCGTATTTCCATCCAGGGAAACTAAAACGACATCATAACCGCGCTGCTTCAATCGGTTGGCATGCTGAAGAATAACCGCTACACCACCGGAAATGGAGCATCCTGGGATGACGTATGCAATTTTCGGCTTACAGACACCGCCTACTACAGCAATCCAGCGGCCAYCACGATAGCCGTCTTTCCATCCAGCTTTGTAGCCTTCTGACTGGCTGCTTATCGATCCTGCCCGCCAATCTTTCCTTCCATTTTTGACCAAGCGGCTTTTTCTACCAATTCTCCTTTTTGGCTTCAGCATCATCTTAGGTCGGACCTTAAGATTTTTGAATTTCATAATCTTTTTTCCTCCCTTTTATCTGTAATGGCGGTATAATTGGTGACTCTATGCATTCAACCCTATCTCATAGTATGTTTGATCCTTTTTACCGCCACGGCGTCTGTTACCATGAAGTTTCATCACTCCTAGTCGTTGCAAAAAAATAGACTGGGACACAGGTAATGTCGCAGTCTAGCTGGCCTACTATTCTGTTTTCTCATCCGCTAGACGCAATCCCGCTTCCTGCAGCGAAGTGAACGTACCCGCGTCATGCCACCACCCTTTCAAGATGCTGTGCTTGAGCGCCCCCCTCGCCGCATAAAAGTTGTTTACATCGGTAATTTCAAGCTCCCCTCTCCCCGAAGGGCGCAGTGTCTTAATTACATTAAAAACATCAGCGTTGTACATATAAATACCTGTTACACAATAATTAGATCCGGGATTCGAAGGTTTCTCCTCAATGGATACAATACGCCCGCCTTCCATTCTCGGAACGCCAAATCTTTCTGGATCAGCTACTCTCTTAAGTAATACCTTCGCCTCTTCCGATGATGCTTCAAAAGAAACCATATATTCAGATAATGAATCCTCGAACAAATTGTCTCCTAGCAGAACGACAAATTTTTCATCCGCAGATACGAACCCAGCTGCCAAAGCCAATGCCTCGGCAACACCGCCAAACTGATCTTGCACTCTAAAAACGAGATTAACGCCCCATTCGTGGCCGCTCCCCAAAAAATCAACATACAAGCCTGCTGATTGTTTTCCTATAACGAGCAAAATATCTCTAATCCCTGCATCCGCCAGCTTTTTAATCGCATAATATATCATAGGATGCTTTCCGACTGGCAATAGATGCTTGTTCATAAATTTCGTTAGCGGATAAAGTCTCGTGCCTGACCCGCCAGCCAGTATAACGCCTTTCATCCAGCAGTCCACCTCCCCTCACTCTACTGAAACTCCCTTATAAGTATATGAATTTAAAAGATTTAAGAGTGGATGGATAACCACATGCGCTAAGATTTGGACGATGTTGATCAAAAATCATAACGATAAAGGGGCTTGTACGGTTGCCTTTTTTAAGATGGACAAGCTTCAAATCTATATTTTATTAATAAACTAGATTTAGAGAGACATTCAAAACTAGAGGTGATGCAATTGATTCGAAAAGCGATCATTCCTGCCGCAGGCTATGGAATTCGCAATTTACCCATAACCAAGGCTATACCCAAAGAATTGTTTCCCATTGGAAACAGACCCGCAATCGACTATGTAGTTAAAGAAGCAGTCGATGCAGGAATTACCGACATTTTAATTATATTATCTCGCAATAAGACAGAAATTATGAACTATTTTGACCGTTCGATGGAGCTGGAGGCTCATTTGCGTATGATTCACAAAGAAAGCATGCTGCCTATCATTGCTCCCGCCAAAGTCAATATTCAATATATTCGACAATATGAAGCACTAGGTCTAGGTCATGCCGTTTCGCTTGGACAATCATTTGCTGCAAACGAGCCCTTTGCTGTTATGCTGCCGGATCAAATAAACCTGCATCAAAACTCTTTACTCCTACCATTGATTCGAAACTACGAGAAGCACAGAACCAATGTCATTGGACTGCAATCGGTTGACCCCAAGCTGTTGTCCCAATACGGCGTGGCGTCTGCTGTTCAAGTTCAGCGCCGAATTTACGAGGTCGCTTCCATAGTAGAGAAGCCGGCATATGATCCTCCGTCCCAGCTAGCGGTCATGGGCAGATATATTGTTGAACCTGGTATTTTCGAATTATTAAAAACAACGAAACCCGGAATAGGCGGAGAGATTCAATTAACCGATGCTTTAAATCAGATGGGCATGACACGCAAAGCGATCGGATATGTATACAAGGAACGCTGGTACGATACGAGCATCGAGCATGACTACTTGAAAATTCAACAACGTGCATACCAGCTCCATAAAAAACTGAAGCAATAAAGTAAAAATAAGGATAGGCCGCTGCCATCCTTATTTTTGTTTGCTGGTCTGATTGACTATGCTTCGGTATGGCTTCGTCTGCGCAATCTTTTTGGCACGAAGCAATCGAATCGTTTTTTTGGTAACCTTCCATGTATGCATTTTTTGATTGGATCTTCTAATTGCTGCAAAATGGCTGGGACTTGTGAAAGCCAGCTTATAGCCTTTTTTGATGCTGTCCTTCTGAAACCTCATATCCGTTCCCTTTCGAAGATGTTTGAAAGAAACGTCCGGATACAGCTTTTTTTTAAACAGCATCGTCGCTCCTGCTACTCTATTTTTACTAGGCATCGTTGCAAGCATCAGCCTTGAAGAATGCTTAAAGTACATATAAAACTTATTTTTCCCTATCAGATCCGCTTCCGTCTTTTCAAGTCGCAGCATCGCCTCAGTCAAATAATTCGGAGCGTAATAATCATCATCGTCGAATTTGGCTATAATCTCATATTGGGCTTTGCTAATGCCGTAATTTAAACACTTCCCAAGCGACCATTTGGCCGGCAGCTTGTATATCGATACATTTCCAAAGCTGCTGGCCTGTTTTTTGTAAAGTTCAATGTTCATGCCATCGTTATTGAGCAGCACGATCATCTCCTTCACCCTCCACTGCTGACGCTTGAAGTTAGTGAATAGATTTTGCATAAAGAGGGGTTTATTCGTTGCTGTAATTATGGTTACACCTGAGGTCATCCTCCCCTGACCGGAAAAATGCTCCTTTTCCATGCCGGCTGCATCGTGCCTCCTTACTCGGTCATAAACGGCTAGTGATACTCTCATGATCCGCCGCCTCCGAGCGTGACGATTCTTGATTTGCCCGTAATCCCTTTGACTACATTTCGGGTATCATATACAAACGGAGCATGCTCCAAAACAAGTTCCAGCGGCAAAGAAGTATGATCGGTAGCAATGATAACGCAATCTGTATTTGAAAGTGTTTCTGCGCTTAGCGCCAAGCTAACAAGCTTATGCTCACCAACTTGCAGCGATGGTACGTATGGATCATGGTAAACTACATCCGCACCTTTTAGATGAAGACTTTGAATCAAACCAATAGCCGCTGATTCCCTGTAATCAGCTATATCTGGCTTATAGGCTACTCCATATATCATAATTCTCGTTTCCGAGAGCGGTTTAGGCGCCAAATAATGTTCAAGCTGCTGTGTAATATATAGCGGCATTCCATCATTAATTGTATTTGAAATGTGAATAAAATCAGAAGTAATGCCATGCTGCTTCAGCTTCCATGCTAAATACGAGGGATCCACCGGAATACAGTGACCGCCAATTCCAGGCCCGGGATAAAACGTGTTGTATCCAAACGGCTTCGTACTGGCTGCCTCTATAATTTCCCAGACATTCAAATGGATTGCATCGCATATTAAAGCCATTTCATTAATGAAAAAAATATCCTGATCCTTTATTTCGTTTATATAGCTTTTTCCAGATTGAATCGACGCTACTTTTCTTCTATCCAAATCAATTCCAACAACGTTAAACCCCTTACGAACAAAAAGCAGAGCAAGTAGCAGACCCACATAACCAAGCCCCACAATAGCTACCGTACTCTGCATTTCAATCGCGTTATGATTATGCAAATCGCTCATATTCTAATCTCTCGCCTTCTCTCTAGTAATTTTTAATCAGCTTAGATAGTATATGAAACAACTTATTAACAGTTTGGACAGTTTGGATACAAAATGCAGCCACCTTGATTACAACCCAATTTTCCGCTTCCCTTGCATTCGCCTTATGCCTTCCTTTCAAATGCCGCATATGCTATCGATAATCTGCAGCAAGTAAATGCTTCGAGAGGGGTAACGATATGGCTGGAAAATACCGCAAGCGCAGCAGACATTTTGACGTCATTATGATGTCTGACTTTAGATTGCCGGGTGGAACAACCTCATCCAACATAGAAGAAATGAAAGCTCAAAAAAGAGCAGGCTTAACAACAGGGCTGATTCACATGTCCGGCCAGCCAAGAAGCAAAACCAGTACAATTAACCCCAAAATCAAGCGTATGGTCGATGGGCGGAGCATTCGAATGCTGAATACAACTGCCAGAGCTACCTGTAATACTCTAATTATTAGACATCCCCGAATTCTTCATGTAAGAAGAAGATATAAACCGAACGTATCGGCAAAGAGAATACACGTCATCGTCAATCAAACCCCAAGAAAGGATTATGGCAGATACGGCCGGTTAGTTTATAACATTAGTCGCTGCGAACAGCGGGTCAAACAATTTTTCGGAAAATCCAGTACATGGCATCCAATCGGCCCTCAAGTAAGAAAAACGCTTTTTAAGCACCATGCAGGTGATTTGAAGAACATTAAATTGGCTTCTGCAGATTGGGTCAACATCATTAATACGAGGGAATGGAGACGGAAAAACCGTCCTTCTCACAGAGGCGTGATCAAAATAGGCAGACACTCCAGAGATGCTTATGTGAAATGGCCTTCCAATCGAGCAGATCTTCTAAAAATTTATCCCGCTTCATCAAAATATGAAATACACATTCTTGGCGGTGCTAGAACACCGCGTCGGATATTAGGAAAGCTGCCTCAAAACTGGCATGTGCTTGGATTTGGAAAACGCTCGCCAAAGTCTTTTTTGGCAGGACTCGACGTCTTTGTTTACTATACGCATCCCAATTGTGTCGAAGCATTTGGCCGAGTTATTTTTGAGGCGATGGCTGCTGGCGTGCCGGTTATTCTTCCGCCAAGCTACAAGGAGCTTTTTGGTGAAGCCGCCATTTATGCTGAACCYTCCAATGTAACGAATGAAATCGATCGGTTGATGTCAAGCTCCGAACTTTACGAGAGGCAAGTGAGAAGAGCGATTCAATATGTTGAAGCAAACTTTGGTTACACGAAGCATCGTGCAAGATTAAATAAATAAGAATGCAAAAAAATGCACCTAGGCTAACGGGTGCATTTTTTTCATTTCATTTGAGGCATATCTCAATACGAACGACGACGTTTTTTACGGATAGACTTCCTTAGCTTGCGCCGAGCTCTTCTCTTCTTAACCATCATGTTTCGATGCTTTATCCGATCTGGTTCGTCCGCGTAAAACGGAATCGGTTGATCCATCTCATCCGTACTGAACGCTTCTGAATGAAAGTACCCATTTGAAAGCAAAAATGGATTTTCAACTTCAGAATTGTCATAGTAATGCATGCGAAACTTACCTCTCGTTTGATCTGCAATCACTTCTCCGCTAGTGAAGTGACTATAGCTCCAGGTTGAGCTCGCCGCTGTATTTCGTTCTACTTCTATCCATTCATTTTTATATTTTTCGATTAGTTCTCCGTATAGCTGCCCCTTCTCATGCTCGATCCATGAAATCGCTAGCTCAAAATTATTGGATATTCGAATGGAGCGCAGTGGTTTATTACCAATGGAATACGTTTGAGGGGCTGTTTTTGATATATCCCATCTCTCCATAAGGTTGCTGTGAGAGACCTGATAACCCGCATCACGCAAGGAAAAGACACCATCAAAGAGTGTGTGCGATTGATCCAGCCATCCTTGATCAATAAAATTATGGATCGCCTGATCATAATAACAATTATTTTCACTAAGCTTGAGCCAGCATTTCAGGAAGCTTTCCGTAACAGAATGACGTTTAAAGCTCATAAAGCTTGAATCATAGATCCCGTTTTTCCTAACATCCGTCAACCAGTCCAAATCCAGAAACTCAGGATCAATGACTTTTCCAATCAAAGTAATAGGATGCTGATTAAAACCGTCTGCAAGCTCTTCAAATGGCGAAATGACCCATGTATCCGCATCCAAGTAATGGATAGTTATCTCATTTGTATACTTTTTGTATATATAGTTCACCAATAAAGCCTTGCAAGCCCGCTGTGCTTCTTGAAGAGTGTACTGGAAAAAAAACTTTTTCATATTGGAATATGCATCCATATCTTTCATGAGCACGACCTCATCAAAACAAGGACAGCCAACAGCGGCATTAGGCATAGTTTCCTCCATCACACCAATGATAACCTTGCCATTAGGAATATGTTTCTTAATGGATTTGGCCATCATTATCGCTTTGGCTGTATGCTCTGCATGTATAACCGTACCAAAAATCATAATGCCTCTCCCAATCTAGCTATAACTAGTCTATTATCATTCATGGCAGTACGACCATCTCCTCTCCTGTCATATCCTATGATTGCCTTGTTTCATAGGAAACCCTAGTATACGTCTAAATATAGGGTGAAGATTATCTGATAGTTTTACCCATTGCCATTCCAAAATAAAAACGGCTCAGAGATTGAAACCCTCCAGCCGTTTCTGTATTTTCATTACGATTACCTGCCCTTTAGTCGTAAATCATGCGCCTATCTTTGATACTTTTGCTCTTCATCTTATTTTCTATAGGCTGCGCTGGAAAAATTCGTTCGACCATCGCATTAAATTCTGCAATATAGCCTTGTATAGGATGCCCAAGCTTCACATCATTCATATACGCATTCATCCGCCCAACAAAATCAGGATTAGCTGACACATATACATGTTCAATGCTCGGATTTAATTGCTTCACTTTACTCGCAATTTGTTCCTTTACTTGCGCCGTAAGCATATGGTTTCCTGTAGACAGGGTGCTCATGCGCCGACTAATCTCCACGCCCTCATTCCCCATATAACCACTATTTGTGCGACTTAGCATTTTGGATTCAACCTTAGGCTGAATCTCATCTAATGAAACAGCAACGTATGCATTATGGTCGGTTATCATCACATATGAAGATTTGACTACACCTAAATCTGTGATTTCCTTAGCCATTTTTTCATTCATTTGCATTCTATAATTTTTATGCGAGCCGATGACGTTATTGCTGTTTAGCCTGCGTCCATTTACTCGATTCTTCTCATTCATTTGGTCATCGGCGAATCGTTTATTTTTTAATAAATTTCCATTTGCATCATAACGGATACTGTTCGAGCGGATGTCTTTATTTCCAAGCTCACCGTGATTTTCCATGCAGCCTGCCAGCATTGTGCTTAGCAACACACCTGCAGACAAAGCAACGATTTGTTTGCGCATTTAGCCATCCTCCAACTTGTTTTGTTTAGGCACCTGACCCTTCCTTAGCGTTCGCCTTTTCGGGACTCGCTATTCATTGCATTGACAAAGCAAAAGGGATGAAGTAAATTAGTATCAGATACTAGTACTTGGTACTAATTTGAGAGGAAGTGTACATTGTATGGACAAAATAAAACCATCTGCCATTCAATCGAATGCCGTCATTACCGCGATAGGCACTTACGTTCCTGAACGGATTTTAACAAACACAGATATGGAGAAGCTTGTGGAGACGAGCGATGAATGGATCATGCAGCGAACCGGCATCAAGGAGCGTCATATCGCCTCAGACAGTCAGTTCACCAGCGATCTATGCTTTGAAGCTGTTCATAATATGATTGAACGCTACGGCGTAAGCGTGACTGATGTTGACTACATTATCGTGGCTACTTCTACCCCAGATGCCGTCTTCCCAAGCGTAGCTTCTCAGGTGCAGTCGCACTTCAACATCAGCCATGCAGGTGCAGCTGATATTCAAGCAGCCTGTGCTGGTTTTGCCGCTGCCATTCAATTAGCGAATGGCTTGTTGTTATCTGGAGCGCATCGCAAAATTTTAGTGCTTGGCGCAGAAACGTTATCCAAAATTACGGACTATACAGACCGTACGACCTGTATTTTGTTTGGCGACGGGGCTGGCGCAATTCTTATGGAAGCTTCGCATGACAGACATGGCGATATCGAAGCAGTATATACCAAAACAGATGGTGCTCGTGGTCATCTGCTTTATCGCAGCAGTTTAGCATCCGCAATTGGTGAGCATGATATACAAACGAACGGTTTAATCGTGCAAAATGGCCGGGAGGTATATCGCTGGGCGGTTAGTCACGTAGCTGAAGGTGTTCAGCAGCTATTAGAGAAGAGTGGATATACACCGGTAGAAATCAATTGGTTTATTCCTCATAGTGCTAATATGCGAATTATAGAATCGCTTTGCGAAAGAACAGGCTTCTCACTTGAACAAACCTTATCGAGTATAAAACAATATGGCAACACATCCGCTGCATCCATTCCGCTTGCCCTAGACGAGGCTGTGAAATCCGGCTTCGTTAAGCCTGGACATCTATTGCTCCTATACGGCTTTGGAGGCGGATTAACTCAAGCTGGCGTCGTTCTTCGCTGGTCCTTCTAGAACATGCTAAACAGCCCTATACTCCATCGATTACATTCCGCTTGGAACCGATGGTGTAGAGGGCTGTTTTTCTACAGCCATTTAGGGTTGACTCTCGTATGCTGCTTGATGTCCATCTTCAAAACCCGTTGCAAACCCTGTGTTATAGCCATCATTAAAGGTTTGCCCAAGTCCAGCTCGTTCGGTTTCCTTATGGGCAAATCGTTTCCTCGGTACTTGTTTTCTACGTTGTAGTGTTTTTTTGCTTGTCGTATTTCTTCTTGCTGTCCGTTTGCGAGGGCTTCGTGCACTTTCACTTTTCCGTGTTTTGCTCTTATTGTTCAACAATCCCCTCTCCCCCTGACCAATAAACGCCATAAATAGGCAGYTCAGGCTGTAGCCATGGCTTCGTTGGATTACCCTTCCGTTTTACCCGTCTATGCCAAGCAAGGCTTGTTACCGATTCAGCAATCGTTTCCTGTAGTTCGGTAAGCGATCTTACATTGTCCCGGAGGAGCTTAACTGTTCCTTGTGAAGCATCAGACACATCAGCGATACTTTCTAATATACGGGCAAGCGCGCCTTGGCTTCTAGCAAGCGAGGCTAAAAAAGCCGCTCTTGCCTCACGTTCAGATCCCAAGGTCTCCATCAGTTTTTGTCACCAAAGGTGAAGCCCTTGCCGAGTGAAGACAATGAATCACCATAGCTCTCTGACATTTCTTCCTCTTGCTGCAGCACGGCCTTCATAATAGACACGATCCCTTGATTAAGCTTCGCGATTCCATCGATCATCTCAATCACCTGATCATGCATTTGAATAGACTGGCCTAGCTGCGTTTGGTGCGAGTTAAAGGTTTTGGTATGCACATGATTACATATCCAGCCTCGCATCTTCTCTGCCTCAGCCGCTTTGGCTTCCAGCATAATTGCTATATTCCATTGCATATTAGCTGTTGAGCTAAGCATTCGCATATAGGCTTGATCACGATCCATTGCAAGCTAGACCTCCTTATTTGCTCTCTATTCTTCCCCGTCTGCTTCCTTCAGCTCACGGATGACATAAGTAAGCTGAGCAGCAATCGTTTCTTGAAAATCTGCGATACTATTCAAATATGCAACGATATTCTGACCCACTGCTTGCGTATTTTCCAGAATGCCAGATAAACCTCCTAAATTCGGATGCTCGTCTGGAAGCGCCTGCACGATCTCGGATAAGCGAACCGTTACATGCCGTTCTGCTTCTAGCATTCGTGCCATTTGTACATTGCCGTGAGACATATGCTGCATAATTTCCGTAATTGTAGCTTGCATCGTACTTTCCCTCCTTGCTCCTACATCATATGCGTGCTCCGCAGCAGTGGATACTTCCCTTTTGTTACAATGCTTGACGAAGCGTAATCGGTGCGATCAAGGGCAAGCCATCGGGAATCATACGAAGCTCTGCTTCGGAAAGCTTCTCTTTATGCCCAAGCTGCAAACCCCAGCCATCGGCAGCAAGGCGACTCATAATAATACGTTTCTTGCCATTCTCAATATAGAAGCTGCTTCCGTTCTCACTTCCATAAATGCTGCCATTTTGGAGTTCGTTGCTATCACCGTAACATAGCGAGCCTTTTCGTGAAATGACTACATCCACCTCGATAGGCTCCCCGATCGGCCAACGACACAAGTCAAGCTGAGATACGCGTTTAACTGGCTGCTCCCATAAGCCATGAATGGGCCGTCTAACGCTGTCTTCTATCCAATAATTTGTTTCTCCAAAACCTTTTACGACCATTTGCTGCGGATAAAACACCGACTCCCCAAGCTTCGGTCTAATGCCCGCTTCCCATTCAGGAAGCTTGGCTTGACGTTCAAAGTCAGTTCCCTCTCGGTCCAAAAACTTCTCATCCAAGTGGCTCCATTTGTTCATAAAATAATGCTTGGAATCAAGGGCCTCGGACTCTTTCGCATTATACTCCGCCAGCTCCTTATCATTTCGTTCGGCATGAATGTAGGCGTCGCGCGCGTAAACCAATGAATATCCTTGCAATCTCACTCGCAAGCCATAATCTTCTGCTTCAAACGGCGACTCTTGGCAGCCTTCATCGAGAAAGCCCACTTTCTCCAGCAGCTCGCGCCGAAAGAGCAGGCATCTGCTTGCTAACCGCTCTGTTTGATGCCATTTTGATGAATCACTAGCATTATTTAATCTCGCAAGTTCATGCATATCTTCCATATCAACATAATGAAATTCCATTTTTTGTTTGCCAGTCAGACCGATAGAGACAGGGCCTACCATTCCGATGCCAGCATCGCTATTCAAGCATACTAATAGATTGTCGAGCCAATTTTCAGTCGGTCGCATGCCATTGTTTAGCAGCAAAATAGTCGTCCCTTTAGCCATCATTAAACCTTTATTTGCAGCACCTGTGAAGCCTGCCGATTTTGCTAAAATACGATACCGCACTTGGCCGTCTAGTTGTCTTAAATAATGCTCGATACCGTCTGAAGATCCATTATCTATAACGATGATTTCATAAGGCAAATCGGTATGATCCATAATGCCTTCGATACATGCTTTTACCGATTCAACCTCATTATGACTGGGAATAATTATGCTTGTTCCTTCGAAACAAGAATCATAGCTTTCAATGCCGGCTTTCAATCCTTCCTCATAGCCTTCACTCATACCCAGCCTATATCTCTCTACTCTTTTTTCCGCTGTATTGCGCAAACTAACATTGTTTTTGAGACGTCGGACCGGTCTTTTTTTGCGTCTCATCGATAACCTCTCCAATCCGTCATTTGATCTTTTTTACTTCAACATCATATAGTATGTTTTGAAGAGATATCTGCAACGGCAAGTGTACTGCTAATCAAGGAATGAGTATAAAATGCTGCGACAACAAAATGCTAGAGTTGTCTTAAAATTTTGTATAAAAAGAGACTGCCTTTGGTGTTTTACACCTACAGGCAATCTCCTTTTCAATTCATCTTATCCTTTACCGATAGCAATCCAGTTGAGATGGCCAACTGGCTCTTGACTGATGCGTGTACGAATGATGAGAATAACTGCATGATCCGCAGCTTTCGAATGAGCTACAGCGTAGCAAGCCGGGTTGTCAGTCGTTACGGTTAGCACGTAATAATTATCCACGAACGGCTCATCAAATGGAATGATAAGCTCTACTTGTTCTGCTTGCGCAGCAAAGCTGTAAGGCGCAAGCCCAAATTGCTGCTTTACAATGCCTTGGCTTTCGTTAGTAATTACAGGTGTAAATTGCAGTGCTGAAAGACTAATGGATTGCTCTTGAATATGCCTTCCAGTAATTGATCCATCTGCAATCTGCTCTACTTGATTTGCAGCTGAACCCTCTACATTGCTCAGCAGTAATCCAGGTGCCAACAAATCTGCGGTAATGCTTCCCGGAACAATTTGTTCCGTTCCTACGCTGCCAAGAGCGAGCTTCGCTGAAGTTACGCTTCCATCCGCCAGCTGTTCCGATCCTATGCTGCCAAACGCTAGCTTCGTCGTCGTCACGCTTCCGTCCGTCAGCTGCTCCGATCCTACGCTTCCAATTCCCAGCTTCGTCGTTGTCACACTTCCGTCCGTCAGGTGCTCCGATCCTACGATGCCAAACGCTAGCTTCGTTGTTGTCACGCTTCCGTCCGTCAGCTGTTCCGCACCTACACTGCCAAACGCCAGCTTCGTCGTTGTCACGCTTCCGTCCGCCAGCTGTTCCGCACCTACACTGCCTAATGCTAGCTTCGTCGTTGTCACACTTCCGTCTGTCAGGTGCTCCGATCCTACGATGCCAAACGCTAGCTTCGTTGTTGTCACGCTTCCGTCCGTCAGCTGTTCCGCACCTACACTGCCAAACGCCAGCTTCGTCGTTGTCACGCTTCCGTCCGTCAGCTGTTCCGTACCTACGCTGCCAATTCCCAGCTTCGTCGTTGTCACGCTTCCGTCCATTAAGTGCTCTGAACCTATGCTATCATACGCCAGTTTCGATGAAGTTACGCTTCCACCCATCAGCTGTTCTGAATCAACACTGCCATAAGCCAGCTTCGATGTAGTCACGCTTCCGTCTGCCAACTGTTCTGAACTTACGCTTCCATGCGTAAGCTTCGCTGATGTCACACTTCTATCCGTCAGTTGTTCTGAACCTACGCTTCCATACGCCAGCTTTGTTGATGTCACACTTCTATCCGTCAGTTGTTCTGAACCAATGCTTCCATTCGCCAGCTTTGCGGATGTCACGCTTCCGTCCATCAGCTGTTCCAAACCTACGCTGTCAAATGCTAGCTTGGTCGTCGTCACGCTTCTGTCTATCAAGTGCTCTGAACCTACACTGTCATATGCCAATTTTGATGATGTTACACTTCCGCCCATCAGCTGTTCTGAATCTACGCTTCCATACGCAAGCTTCGCTGTCGTCACACTGCCATCCGTCAGCTGTTCCGCATTTACACTGCCAAATGCCAGCTTCGTTGATGTCACACTTCCGTCCATCAGCTGATTCGGACCTACGCTGCCTAGCGCCAGTTTCTCTGTTGTCACACTTCCGTCAGTCAGCTGTTCTGATCCAACGCTTCCATACGTAAGCTTCGCTGATGTCACACTTCTATCCGTCAGTTGTTCTGAACCAACGCTTCCATAAGCAAGTTTCGCTGATGTCACACTTCTATCCATCAGTTGTTCTAAACCAATGCTTCCATACGACAGCTTCGATGTTGTCACACTGCCATCTGCCAGTTGCTCCGAACCTATGCTTTCATACGCCAGCTTCGATGTCGTCACACTGCCGTCCGCCAGCTGTTCCGAATTTACACTGCCAAATGCCAGCTTCGTTGATGTCACACTTCCGTCCAACAGCTGATTCGAGCCTACGCTGCCAAACGCCAGTTTCTCTGTTGTCACACTTCCGTCAGAAAGCTGTTCTGATCCAACGCTTCCAAACGCTAGTTTCCATGCAGTCACGCTTCCATCCATTAACTGCTCCGAGCCTATGCTCTCTAACGCGATCTTTGTTGTAGTTACACTTCCATCTGACAACTGATCTGTACCTACGCTGCCTAGCTCAAGCTTCGATGTCGTCACACTGCCATCCGACAACTGATCCGTCCCCACACTGCCAAGCACCAACTTCGTCGTCGTCACACTGCCATTCGACAACTGATCCGAGCCTACACTGCCTAGTACCAGCTTGGATGTCGTCACACTGCAATCCGCCAACTGATCCGTACCCACGCTGCCAAGTACCAACTTCGTCGTCGTCACACTGCCATTCGACAACTGATCCGAGCCTACACTGCCTAGTACCAGCTTCGATTTTGTTACACTGCCATCCGCCATCTGATCCGTACCTACACTGCGCAGCTCCAGCTTCGATTTCGTTACACTACCATCCGCCAACTGATCCGAGCCTACACTGCCTAGTACCAGCTTGGATGTCGTCACACTGCCATCCGACAACTGATTTGAGCCTACACTGCCTAGTACCAGCTTCGATGTTGTCACACTGCCATCCGACAACTGATCCGCACTCACACTGCCAAGTACCAGCTTCGATGTCGTCACACTACTATCCAACAACTGATCCGTACCCACGCTGCCACGTACCAACTTCGTCGTCGTCACACTGCCATCCGACAACTGATCCGAGCCTACACTGCCTAGGACCAGCT
>NZ_JBFRDK010000026.1:0-57554 GCF_052113545.1 Paenibacillus sp. TAF43_2 | reverse complement strand
CTGTTGTCCACGTATTTGCACCTGTTGGTGATTGCTCCACTTTAATGTTTGTTGCACCTGTTGCTGCGCTCCAAGTGAACGTTGCGCTTGTTCCCGTTTTGCTTGCGCTCGCAAAGTCTGTTAGTGCAACCGAGTTTGTCGTCACCGTTACTACATTCGAATTACCTGCATTCGCTCCGCCAGTTACTACAAGTCGGAAGTCATAACCTGTCGCTGCCGACAAGCCTGTTACCGTTGCTGTTGTTGCATTCGTGGAAAGAGCACCTGTTGTCGCTGTTGTCCACGTGTTTGCACCTGTTGGTGATTGCTCAATCTTCAAGCCGGTTGCGCCCGCTGCTACGCTCCATGTAAATGTCGCCGATGTTCCGGTCTTGCTCGTACTAGCAAAGTCTATCAACGCAACTGAATTAGTAGTCACATTCACCACATTCGAGTTGCCAGCATTCGCTCCGCCAGTTACAACTAGGCGGAAGTCATATCCCGTTGCAGCGGACAAGCCTGTTACTGTCGCTGTTGTTGCATTGGTCGCAAGCGCTCCTGTTGCCGCTGTTGTCCATGTATTTGCTCCTGCGGGGGATTGCTCAATTTTCAAGCCGGTTGCACCTGTCGCTGCGCTCCATGTAAATGTCGCCGATGTTCCAGTCTTGCTCGTATTTGCAAAGTCTGCCAAAGGTACATTCATAGGAATTACTGTCAACGCTGCACTATTCGAGATTGCCGCAGGCGTAGTACTACCCGAAGCGACTACGCGATACTGGTATCCGCTCATTCCTGCTGTTGCGCCTTTTATAACCAAAGTTGCTGTTGTTGCTCCAGCGTAAACTGAATTGTTACTAATATTTGTGAATCCTGCACCATCATTCACCTGCCATTGATACGAGCTCGCATTAGATGCAGCAACCGTGAAGGTAGCGTTGTCCCCCTCATTGATCGTTGCATTGCTTGGATTGCTTGTAATCGAAGGAGCTGGCGTTGATACAGGATCACCAATTTGAACGTTATTAATTGAAATCCACATTTCTGAATCTTGAGGAATTATTCGAATTTCATCAATATTGTCAAATGAAATGGTTAATCCATTTGATTGATCGAACGTAAACATCCATGGATCAACACTAATCGTTAAATCAACCCATTCTCCAACCTGAACACCATCATTAAAAGCACCAATTTTGACATCTTTATTGCCCGAATCGATTAAAGTAATCGATTCTAAAGAGAAGTTTTGAGACGAATTGTGACTCTTAATCGTCCATATACTTTGGGATTCACTATCTGCATAACCAGCAGATAGTCCACTTGCACCAATTGTATCCGGATAAGGAATTTCATAAGTTAGAACTAAATCTTTATTTAGGGTTACAGCAGCCTTGGCCGAAAAATCTAGCGAAAAGCCCGGTATATCATCTGATCCGCCCTGCCCATCTGACACAACGGTTGCGTTGCCAGCAATACCAGCATTCGATTTAAACATAATAGTCGAAGCAATCGATGGTGCTTTTACCGTTAACGTCGCACTATTCGAGATTGCCGAAGGCGCTGTGCTGCCCGTAGCGATGACTCGATACTGGTATCCATTCATTCCTACTGTCGCACCCGTTATAGTTAACGTTGACGCAGTCGCTCCACTATACGTTGAACTATTAACAATATTTGAAAATCCCGCACCCGTATTTACCTGCCATTGATAAGAGTTTGTATTAGACGCAGCAACCGTGAAGGTAGCGTTCCCGCCTTCATTAATCGTTGCATTGCTAGGATTCCCAACAATTAAAGGTGGTGAAGAAACTACGGCAGCAGCCTCTATAGTCGTGAAATTATATCCAAGTGAAAGAAACCGGCTGCCGTCATAAACCACATTTGTAAGAAAAGCTGCTACATTAGTTGCTTCTGAAGTCCAGCTTGCTCCATCCGGAGAAGATACAATTTTCCCTCCAATACCTGAAACCATAAACTGTCCCGCTCCGTAAGCGATCCCTGTTAAGAGACCAGTAGCTGTACTATCTTGACTAGTCCAGTTCGAGCTGGTGCCATCTGACGAGGTAAATATTTTACCACTGGCTCCCACAGCAACAAATAAATTATTTGCATAAACAACGTTTCTGAAAATGAAGGATGAACCTGTTAAAGAGGAAGCAGTCCAATTCAATCCATCTGATGAATATGCCATTCTTGATCCTTGACCTACAGCAACATATGTTCCATTCCCATAAGCAACAGAGTAGAGAACAGTCGTGATAGCCGGACCTCCAGTAATTGCAGCTGGTGTCCATGCCGTTCCGTCGCTAGATGTTAAAATCGTTCCGCTGTTTCCTAAAGCAATAAACCGATTATTTACAAATTGGACACCTTGTAAGTTGCTTGTCGTATTAGAAGCTGCCAAATTCCAATTGGTTGCATTACTTGATACATAGATCGTACCGCCCGAACCAACTGCTACATAAGTGCCGTTGCCGTATGCAATACTTGAAAATCCATTTGCAGTTGGCGTTATCCGGCTTGTCCAATTCACTCGATCAGTGGAAGTAAAAATGGTGCCGCCAATCGTAGCCGAATTGTTATAGCCTACAGCAACATAAAGACCATTGTTATAGACCGTATCTGTGATGTTTGGTGTTACTGTTGTCCATTCGATACCATCAAGCGAATACATGATAGAGCCGCCATTGCCTGCAGCGACAAATTTTCCATTGCCAAATGTAATAGCCTGCATCGTGTTTCCATAGTTTGTTGTCCGTTCAGTCCAGCTCACCCCATCCGTAGAAGTAAAGGCTGTATTCGCATTGCTATACAAAACATACACGCCATTGCCATATGCACCTGCAAAAGCCTGCCAAGCTAAAGGAGTACTTGTCCAGGTAATGGCATCTGAAGATCTGTAGCTTGCAAGTATTGGACTGGAATCAAAAGCGTAGAAATGATTATTTAAAAATCCTATAAAGTTTATTGAACTATAATATGTACTGTTAAGCTGCTGTCCACCGCTCCATGTTGATGGATTTCCAGTGGCCGAATAATAAATTTTACCGTTTGCATCGCCTAAGACATACTTACTGTTTCCATAGGAGATGTTGTACAAATCGTTGGAAATCCCAGAAGCAATGGATGTCCACGACTGCCCATCACTTGATTTCAAAATAATGCCGGATGCTCCAACTGCCCAAAATGAACCATTTAAAAATTTCACTGAAAATAACTGATTCGACGTATTCGATGCTGCTGCATTCCATGTAACCGCATCAGTAGAATATAAAATCGTACCTCCTGCACCAGCTGCAACATAGACGTTGTTTCCATAATCCACTTCATTTAAGTTTTGAGTACTATTCGTACTTCTTGTTGTCCACTTTGCAGCATCCGAAGATGCAGCAATCAGACCGTTACTTCCTACTGCAACATAAACGCCATTGCCATAGCCCATTCCTAAAAACTGGTTGCTCGTATTATTGATAGGATTATTTAATGTATTCCAGCTCGATCCAGCTCCATATGTTGTTGATGAGAACCATACGATTTGAGAAAAAACGACGAGAAAACTAAGAATAACGAGCAAAGGAGCGCGAAAAAAACGAATACGCTTATACATAAATTCAACTCCAAATTAGAATTTTACAAGATGTGTCTTTTGATACAGCTGCTACTCGACTAAAAAAATGTCTAGCATTCTCCTTTCTAGTAAATGAACTGAACTTCCGACTCGTTTCTATGAAATGCTATCCAGTTGAAATTCCCTCCCAACCTTCCTTTCACCAAAAAATGTCAGCGTTATAACTAATTTGATATTCGACAATATAGAATAAAATCCTCTTTTTTTCGACATAAAATGACGTTTTATTTCATACAGAAACAATCAATAAACTGATATTTTCTCCAAGCAGTTTTTTCAAGAAAAAAAAAAGCACTTAGGTTCAAAATCTAACTCACCTAAGCACTTCTCCCTTCATCGATTCAATCAAACTTTACGAAGTCTTGCTCATATCTATTTGTATCTGCGGAACCTCAAAGGTCACCGTCGTTCCTTCTCCTGCTTCGCTTGAAATACCAAGACCATTTCCGTACAAAGAGAGCAGTCTGCGGTGAATATTGGTTAAGCCAACGCCTGACACCTGCCGTTGCCCAAGCAATAGCGTACTAAGATCACTTTGCTTAATGCCAACTCCATTATCCGAGACTGAAATAATCAGCTTCTCCTCTGCCTCTTGAATACGTAATACGATCTTGCCACCAGCAGCCTTTTGCATGACACCATGCCTAACTGCATTTTCTACAATCGGCTGAATGCTGAGCGGCGGAATAAATCCTCGCAGCTGTTTATCCACTTCGTACACAACATTCAATCGTTTGCCAAACCGCGCTTGCTCTAATTTGACATAAGACTGAACAAGCTCAAGCTCCTTCTCCAAGCTGACGATCTGCTGTCGATTCTGGAAATCGAAGCTGCTGCGTAAATATCGGCTTAAATTCAATAATAGTTCTGTAGCCTTATCTGGGTCATCAGGACATATCGAAATAATCGTATTGAGTGCATTGTACAAAAAATGAGGTTTAATTTGTGCCTGCAGAAAAGCCAGCTCCGATCGAATAGCCGCTTGAACAGACTGTCTAAGCTCAAGCAATGTTCGTACGCGAGCACGCAGCACAATACCGTCAACTGGTTTTGTTAAAAAATCATTGATTCCAGCACTAAAGCCCGTTTGAATATCGCCTGCCAATTTTCTTGCGGTGAGCATAAGTACAGGCAGTTCAGACAACGAGTATCGTTCCCTGATCCTACGGCAARGCTCTAGTCCAGACATCGCTGGCATCATCCAGTCTGTTATCACGAGATCAATCCGTCGCTCGCTGGACAGTACCTCCAGCGCTTCAGCGCCGCTGTCAACCGCAATGACTGTGTAATTTTCCATAGACAATACATTTATTAATACTTGTAAGTTTACGGGATCATCATCTACCACTAACACAGTGAATGGATGTGTATCTTCTATTATTTCATTCCCATTCATCGCTGCTTGAAATGTTTTATTGAGCGCTAATGCCGGTTGAATCGCTGCTCTGCCGCTTTTACCAGCAGCAACCTCAGAAATAGCAGACAGCGCAGCTGCAGGAAGGGTAAATGAAAAAGTTGAACCTATACCTAGCTGTGAATTTGCTTCGATATACCCGCCATTAAGTTCCACGAGTCTCTTCGTAATGTTCAACCCGATACCGGTGCCGCTATAGCCAGATTGTAGATCCACAGTGGAAACGCTATTAAACGCCTTGAAAATGTCATCTAAACGATCCGCCGCGATGCCAATTCCAGTATCTGTAACGCTGATTTTTACCCATGAATCCACGACTTCCGCATAAATCCGAATTTCACCCTGATGTGTAAACTTCACCGCATTGCCAAGCAAATTAAATAAAATTTGACGCAGTCGCTCCTCATCAGTATCAAGCAGCGGCATCAGCTGCGGCCATTCCTGCGTCAGGCTTACCCCTTTTTTATCGGCTAAATGCCCAATGACCTCGACTACGGATTGCGCTGCTGCTGATAAATCAACAGCTTGCCGATTCAGTGTAAGCTGTCCGTTTCGCAAGGTGGAAAAGTCTAAAATATCATGAATCAGATAATTCAATCTTCTACCTGTCGATACAATCATAGAAAGCTGTCTAGCCTGATCGGTGTTTGGCGTCCCCGCTACACCCTCAAGCAAGGACTCAGCGATATTTACAATACCATGCAGCGGCGTTCGAAGCTCATGCGACGTATTCGCCATAAATTCATCCTTTAATTCGTCCAAGTTCAACAGCTTGCGAGAGAGCTCTTCCACCTCATTAAAGGTATGAGAGAAACGTCGAGCTAGCATGATTACTTGAACAATGACCAAGATAAGCAGCTCAAACGAGATGAAAAAATGATTTTCCAATAGGCCAAATACTTGCATGACACTGACGATTATAAATACCAAAATGGTTATTGCACTTAAAAGCAAAAAATAAGCGTCCCGCGATCGGCGCATAACACCTTTGACAAGGGTGTAAAGCACAACTCCAAAAGTAAATACTGAAAGGCCTATTCCCTTCAAAAACCACTGTGAATAAAGCATCGTCGGCAGCATGAATGCTGCAATAATGACGATAATCGTTGCAATATTGCTTGCCCGCCACACAAGCTTGTTAACAGCTCTTGGTACCGACACGTTGACATATTGCAATAAAAAATAATAACCGAATGCTGAAGAAATGTTCTGCAGCTTCATGACCCAATCGTAGCTAAGCTGAGGCAAGGCCAGTGCAATCAGCTTCTCGCCATGAGTACATACATAGAGCAGCAGCGCTAAACAAAATAATGCCAAGTAAAGCAACGAGCGCTCTTTTCTCCGCATGTAGAACAAAAGAAGGAAAAACATAGAGAACAATGCAAACCCGCTGATGTTCATAAATTCACCAAACAACGCGATGTCGCGGCTCTTGCGAATATCAGCCTCATAGCCAAACCAAATCGGATAGATGATGCCGCCCGAAGCATAGTTGAAATTGGATACTTGTACGATAATTTCAACATAGGATCTATCTACGGATACAAATCCAACATAAGGGATATTCGATGCGATATCTTCTTTATCTGAGACTCCCGGTACTCCGCTTGCTCCCACTTCCTGTCCATTTATAAATATCCGGTTAGCCATGCGGATATTAGTCGTTCGAATTCCGAAATGCGTTTCTGCTGTGTTGTTTAACTCCACTCTCAGCCTATAAGTACCGAATCCTGCTCCCTGCGGGTTGCCGTCCTCCGCTATATAGCTGTTCCACTCCGTTGGCACAGGAAAGAGGCCTGTTAGTTCAGGCCTCTGATAAGGAGAAACAGCTGGATCTGCGAATTGCTCTGGCAGCAGCAGCTGTCCACGATAAAATTCCCATTGACCATTCAGCGCGACAAGTCCTTCTGATTCGAAATTCCATTCCCGTAAATCCAACGTGCCAGCGCTTGAATGAGGTGCACTCTTCTCAATGGATTGATTATAAAAAAACTCGTTTACCGGAAAAGCTACAACGATAAGGAAAAATACAACTATCGTCCACCATTGCTTTCTCATCCCATCGTTGCCTCCTTGCCTAAATTCACGTCTTACTGGGATAATTGATGATATAAATCCGTCGTTTGCCTCTCAGGAATGACTCCTAGCTCCTGCAATAATAATTGCGCATAGGTTTCGTAGCAGCGGTTAAGCGATTCTGTATCCCCTATCTGAGCATAACCTGCAAGAAGCAATCTGCAAATTTCATCTGAGTATGGGAAGCTGATCTGAGCAGTCGTCAGTCTCTGGATAGCCGACTGAGCACGGCCTTCCTCCAGCTCATATCTTGCCATGCTGCTAACCAGCCGAAAATAACGATGCTGCAAATTTATTCTTCTGGTCTCTGCCCACGCATAATTATGATCCTCCAAATAATCGCCTTTATAAAGAGAAATCGCATGCTCATACCGACTCCAATTATCCTGAAACTGATATGGGAGCTCAGCTACTGTCTCCTCAAACTCAGCTACATCAGTACGAATGGCAGCATACGGGAGTCGGTAGCTCTCGCCTTGATACTCAACTGTGAAAGAAACTCCCCACTCACGCAGTAGCCATCTAATACGTGAAACGGAATGATGAAGATAGGTAACCGCCTTGTCCAGCTCATACTCTCGCCAAAGCGTTTCAATAAGCCGCTCTCTCGTAACCCAAGCACCCTCCAAATGAAGGAAATAAGCAAAGAGCTCCTGCGCTTTTTTCGTTCGCCACTTCACCTTGCCGTTTAAAGCAGCCCCGCCTACAAGCTCAAGCCGTTTAAAGCATCGCACTGAAAGCTCATTTCGTTCTGCTAGAGCTTCGAAGCTTTGTGCTTGATTGTTCAAAAGCTTCGCATATTCCTCAATACGATCTATCGTTTTTCCAATTCTCGCAGAATCGACCGGCTTCAATAAATAATCCAGCGCATGCAGCTCAAATGCTTCAACAGCATACGCTGAATAGGCGGTTACATAAACGATACGTATTGCAGGGTACAACTCCTGTATACGTTCAGCTGCTTCAAGGCCGTTCATCTCGGGCATGCCGATATCAAGAAACGCGATATCGGCATAACTGCGAGCAAGGTGGTCAAGTCCCTCCATAGCAGAGGTATACTTGCCCACAACTTGAACCCGGCCATCTGCCCTCAGCAATCGTTCCAAATGTATCAATGCCGGCTCCTCATCATCCACTAATATTACCTTTAGCATTGATCCATGCCCTCCTCCTTCCATTGTTATTTTTCAGTGAGCCTTCTGATATCGATATGTCTTAGTCTTACTTCGTTTTTACGACTCGAACTTGTCCATCTGGCAGCTTCTGCACATATCTAGAAGCGGCTTCAATATCTAACATAGCCCAGTGTTTTGGCGCGACATCCGGCCAGCTAGAGCTGACAGTTTCCTGCGGCACTGGACGGTTGAAGATTGCGTTGAGTGCACGAACAGCTTCTCCGCGAAGCAGCAAACCATTCGGACGGAAAGTATGATCCGGATATCCCTTCATAAACCCTGCCTCTGCAACAGCAGCAACTTCATTTGTTGCCCAGTGTCCCGTTAAGTCTGTAAAATCCGCCTTGGCAGTACCGCTTAGGGACAGCTTGTTCCAACGAGCCGCGATAACCGCTATCTCTGAACGAGAGACTCCGTCGCCCGGTCTAAATTTGCCTTGCTCGTCACCATTCATAATACCATGATTTCTGAGCAGCGTAATCGCTTCTTTTGCCCAGTGATCGGAAACGACATCACTAAACGCAGGCAGCTCTGTTTCATTAGCATTAGGCGCCGTTTCTTCCAGCAGGCTGGCGTTTTTCTTAAGCTCTTTGGCAAGTATGACTGCAAGCTCCGCACGAGTAATCGTTTTACTTGGACGGAAGGTTCCATCCGGATACCCCGTTACATAAGGCTCATAAAGTTTGTCCTTCGTAAGTTTAACGACAGCAAAATTGCTGAATTTAGCAACATCAAATGCCATACCGTTCACGATTCCTTTGGTATCATATTGCAGTCTTCCTGACTGGAGCACCTTTGCTCCATCGCTGTGCTCAATGTAAACCGCTAATTGAGCCTCAAGCTCCTTCGCAGCTGCACTGTCCTTTGCAGTCTCAAGACCAGCTATCGGCAGTACGATGCGAGTAACACTATCCTTATAGTTCGTTTCAATTGCAGTAGGTTGGCCTAGCAGTTCAGCATCCCTGCCGCCTAGCTGTTTCTTGAGGTTCGCTTCGCCAAGCAGCCTGTCATGAATTTGCTGTTGCTTCGCTTGATCGCGAATCGGTACAAAGCGGAGATAAAGCTCAATACCCGCTTCCTTGATATGATGAATCGTCTCTGGCGATAACGTCAATTCTGCTGTTGGCGTTGAGATGACAAGACTAATTCCGCTCTCGGCTAATGCAGCAACTGCTTTTGACGGAACATTCAGCTTAATCTCATCGCTCGGATTATTAAGTAGATTCGTAATAACGATGCGAGCCGCATTCTGCTTCTGCAATTTCATCTGTGCAACAATTTCCTCCGCCTTAGCAAGCGGAATATTAACCGTATCTATTTTGCTGCCATCTCTAGCAACCGTTCTAGTAATGGTTACATTTGCTATTGCAGCATTTGAATCCCCTGATGCGACAGTCGCTAATCGATCCGGTGTTGCATACGTTGGTTTCCGAACGATTTCAATCGAATATTGCCTTGAGCTGCTGCGGTCAGCAGACTCGACTCCAATCACAATTAGATTTGTCCCCACCTTTAAACTTACAGTCTGATGCACGCCTTTCTGGGCAGGCCTACCATTTATGGTCAAAATAGCATCAGAATTTGAGATGTTGGCAAGCACAGACACATTCGCGTCCTCTATCTCTGACTTCAGCTTATAACTTAGCCTGCTCGCAGAGAATGCCGGCAGCAAGTCTAATCCAGCGATAGAAAGCTCAGTTAACGATGGCGCTGCTGCTGCAGAAGCTGACTGCTTGATAACAGCAAGCTTGTAAGTCGCAACAGTACCATCCTCTGCTGTTACATCCAGTTGAACAGGTTGAGTTCCACTGCGCAAAGGAACCACATGCGTTCCTCCGCTTCCGAGCTCAATTCCACCATCTGCTATACGAATGACTGCACTCGGACTAGCTGCTTCTACAGCGAAACTTAGAGCCGCAGAATCAGAAGGCGCTATGATCTGGTAATCCATCTCATTTCCTGCAAAATCTCTCGTTAGCACTCCACCGCTTACCGTTAGATCCTTCAATTGTGCATTGCTGTCCTTCGCACGAATAACCTTAACGTTATAGGTTTTATTCTCTTGTCCATTTGGCGCAATAACCTGAATGGCTACATGGGTCTCTCCCACCTGTACCGGCACAGAAATTCCAGCTTCGCCAAGCAGCTCGCCATTTACTCGGATCGTAGATCCTTGCTTGTAAGCCTCAGCCGCAACGCTTACCGCATTCGTATTATTTTCGACAAACACACTATAATCGGTATCAGCACCATTGAATGCTGGTTCTGTCAACAACTCCTCTGTCCCTGCCCGCATCGTGAGGCTCTTCAGAACAGCGACTTCCGACGGCTTGCTTCTCAATTCAATCACGTATGTCTTTTCACTTGTATCTGCTCCCGATACCTTCACCTGCGCTGTAGTTACGCCATTGCCAATCGGAGCCTCAAGCTCTGCGTAGCCCTGTGCGTTCAACGGCACATTGTTCACTGTTACAATAGAATCTATTGCAGCAGCAACAGCGTATAATCGGACCTTGCCTTCTTCTACAACCGTCTCATATCTACCCGTCAGATCAGGATGGAATGGTTGTGATAGAACACCTTTGTCCAGCTCTAGCGCTGCCAAATCAGAAGGCTTCACCTTGGACTGCTCCGCAGTCTCGGTTCCCTGCACCACATCAAATCGATATTCAACTCGATTGCCGACTTCATCTTCCACTTCGACGATTACAGTATGAAGGCCAGTTTCATCCCACACAATCGGAGCAAAATAATTAAATTTCCCTTCTGCGTTGACTGGAACAGCTCGTCCGTCAACGGTCAGCAAAGCGCCTATTTCCGTTTGACCAACCATAGGTATACGGCTGCCATATACAACCTGCCCATTGAGAGGCTCACGAACAAAATCCTCGTTCTGTTTGCCTGCTACATACAAGAATGGCTCCGTACGGTCTACGTACAATTTCCTATAATCAGAGCTGTAATCGCCGCGCTCGTTAACCGCTTCAATTTCAATCGTATAATCAAGCTGCTCTAGCGGCTCATTCGTTTCTTTGCCTAGAAGCAATTCATTCAGATTGAACGAAGCGACCGTATTAGCTTCGGTATCCTTGGATTGCAACAATTCCCCGTTTACGTAAAGATTAACCTTTGCTGCTTGATCACTAGTTAGCTCTACACTAACCTTTTCCGCAGCTGTGTTAACCATAATCTCCTCTTGCTCATCATAGCTTTTGTAGGTGCTTGTTTTCTGCTTAGCACCAAAAGTATTAAAAGCAACGTTAAGCTTTGCCCGCTTCGGATTAGGTAAGAACGCCTCCACATTTGCTGACACTGGACTAACAACAACTTTGCCATTTTGCTCGCCAACCGCCATCGCATTGATGGTGTAGCTGTGCTCCGGCTTGTACCCGGATATAATGACGTCCTGCCAATCTCCGGCCATAGGATCTGCACCGAATGTATCCGTTACAGTTTTTCCTTCATCATCCTTATAGCTGACCGTCAACTGGTAATATTCTAGTCCCTCGGCCTTAATGGAAGGAAAACGCAGCGTAAGCTCGCCGTTTCCAGTGGAAGTAATCGCAAGCTGCTTCGGCTGAGGCAGCATGACTTCAGCAGTCAACTGTACAGGCTCAGACGTTACCGCAAACAGCGGTGCAATTTCTTCACCTTCCGCCACCATAGACAACCAGTATTGACCCGGCATAAATTCATCCGGAATGTCAATCGTTTGAATGCCTGATGCAGGAAGATCCTTCAAAATAACCGGCCCGATTGCCTTATTGGACTGATCGGTTACCATTAAGCTTACTTTGGTTCCCTGCTTGGCATGGTCCACGTTCCATTTTACTTTGAAGCGATTCGTGCCTTCTGTCTCTGGAACTGCACTAAATTCGCTAATTTCAGTTACAGGATCGAGCTCATACATGCTTGCTTGAATAGGCAGGGAGGAGCGAATTTCCCATTTTCCTGTTTGTTCAATATCAGCAGCGACATAAAGCATATCCGCATCTGCAACAAAAGGCAGATTCGAGGTAAAAGTCATATCGCCGTATTTATCCGCTTCCTCATCTTCCTTGGCAACTGCTGCTTGCAGAACCGCATTGTAATTTTTGGCATTCTCGTCCTCAAAAACAACCGGAATGGCTTTGTTATCAGGTGCAATAATTTGGGTATTGCGAGAACCACCCGTTAACATAAACATATATCGGCCTGGCTTATCGATTTGCAAACTCGTCGTATACTCTGCTGTTCCATTTGAGAAAAACGGAATTAAGCTGTCGTATTGCTCATCACTGCGGAAGGCACGTATGGTCACGAATTGTTTGCCGCGAACGGTCCAAAGCCCCGCTTCCTCTTCCGCTGCTTGCACCAAAATCGTCCATTTTTGTTTATCAGCCTCATAATAAGCATTCCAGTTTGATTCGCTGCGATCCGCTTGCAGCGGATATGGCGAGCCATCTGGACGATATAGCACGGCTGTCTCATCCGCCTGATCGATTTCAAGCAAGGTCTGACCGCTTTTTAGGTTGACTTCAGTACGAAGCTCACCGCTTGTTATCCAGTCTTTCAGCTCCCGAGTCGTCGTATGCTCTCCAAGAGCAAATACCTTAGCCGGCGTTTTCTGTCCTGCTTCAAGCAGCCATTCGCCCGGCTGAGCTACATCGATCAACAGGTAAAGCTTGCCGCTTAGTGGATCGACATAATGATTCCAGCCTGATTTAAGTGAATCTGATTCCAGACCATATTCACGGCCATCTGGCTTGTACAATTTCACAGCGCCTTTAGGCTGGTCAAGCTCTACCAGCTTCAAGCCGCGCTCCATCATATCTATTGCTGTCAGCTTCAATTCAGGCGCTGCCGCCCATCGTGCTGCCAGCTCAGTAAGACTGAGCGATTCATTCAGGAATGTAAGCTCGTACAATTCCACTTGCAACGACTGCGATGCAGCCAGCTTCCAATCTTCATTCGCTGTTAGTTGCAAACGGATATACGTTTTATCCTCATCTTCACGATATACGGCAGAAATAGCACCATTACCAGCCTTTTCCGTCTCAGGGAACTTGAGCGATGCCACGCTTTCATCCGGACGAATGATCGAAAGATCTTCCTGCTTGCCATCCAGCACAAGCAGCGCTTTGAAGCTATGATCTGCCTGCAATGTGTATTGAATCTGATCCTGCTTCGTAAAGCTGGCTTGCGGTGAATTCTCACGCAATGCAGCCGTAAACTGTCCCAATAAAATACGTCCGCTTGCAGCCGTATCTACACCTATCTCACCCTGCTGCAGCACATCCTTCTGAAGCTTCAGCATGTAACCTTTATCCTCTGTGAGCAAAGGATTCGTAAGAGGTGTAAAAGAAGTATCCGCGAATGCGCTTGTGAAGAGCAAAGCACTGCTGCTTAGCAATGGCATCGAGCGAGCGCTCGGCGGCTTAACCATATTTCTTTTCATTCTCTCAATTTCTCTCTTCATATCCTTGCTCGCGCCAAGGCTGAAGTCGAAGCTGTTCGGAGCAAACATATATTTGGCAGAACCACCGAACCAGCCTGAACCAACCGATCCAAAAATTTCACGATTGTTTACGCCGACATCAATGCCGCCAAAGCTTTTGCCGCCGATAACCGACACCCAGTTCGGTATTTTTATGCGTGCACTTACAAAACCTGCGTAGCCGCTGTTTGCAAAATATTGCGCGAACAGCTGACCGACCACAACATCTACTAAATTCAGGTTCGCATCCAATCGGAAGCCAGCGCTGCTGTACTCTTTAAAGCCCGCTGCGTTCCAAATCGTCAGAAAATCCAAATTTGCAACCGGAACCCAGTAAACAGCCAGCTCTCCGGATGCTTCAAAATGATAACGCGATAATCCTACGCTCAAATTGTTGCCGTTCACCATATTGTAGCCCTTGATTTCAGGCGCAATGACATCTGACGCGCCGCCAAACGCTTTCAACGTAAACGGTACTTCGCTCTGGCTCGCTAGATTTGAAAACCCGCCGCCAAGACGAGTGAGCTGTGCCCCCGTCGAGCCAAGCTTGATTTTGCGGCGAACGCCAAAGCTAAGCGCATCAAGCTTCCCGCGTTTGAATTGAATATCTGCTTCAAATCCAACCTTCTGCTTGCGCAAATCGAAGGAGCCTCCCGCACCATAGAGCGGAATGCGTGTATCAAGCCGGAAGTTCAGCTCAGCACCCTCTAGCGGACCTGCCTCAAACTCGCCTGCAATACTGAATTTACCCGCAAAATCGAACCGTTCGCGCTTGAACTCTAACGCTTCAATCTCCGATTCACCTTTAATTTTGGTCGTTCCTGCGCTGAAATCTACTTTAATATCCCCGCCGAGCCTTACCCCGCCAGCTATAAAAGTAATTTTCTTCAATGTAATCGGCAAATTCAAGCTCAAATAATCAGATTGCATATCACCAGCAAGCTCGATAACGAACTCGGCTGAATTAAACTCAAAGGAGCCAAGGAACAACGTATACATAATGCCAGCTTTTTCAACATAAAGCCGTCCGACACCCGTTACATACGTATCTACACCCGTCTTATCAATCGTCAGGCTCGTTCCTTTAAATTTAATATATTCATTCAGCATGACCACTTGATTCATGTTGTTTAGCTTAAATATACCAAGCTCCGAGGGATTTTCCGTGAACGGCCCTCTAATAGCCATTTGACTAATATCTTCATTGTCCGAATCTGTACTAGGAATGATAATTTCATTATAATCGCGCGGCTCATATACGCCGGTTGAAGTAATAAGCAAAGCGCCTGAGAGAACAAAATCATCGTAAAAATCGTGATTAAGCTCCAAATCATATTTGCCATCCGGCAATTCATCCGTCCAATTCAGCTCTAGCTCCTGATCATTGCGAACGTTTGGCGTCAACGGATACAACTGTCCGCCTTGGCTTTTGAGTGAATAATGAATATTTGAAGCTGGCTTTCTCCACAAATTGGTGATGCCCTCTCCGACGACAACCAGCCTCTTCTTATCCTTCGTATGCAGCACCGATGGTGAAGCACGGTCATAACGCAGGTCTGGAACCACCATAGCCGGGTCCTCAAAAAACTTGAACGTTGAAACTGCGCTGTATGCCGTCCCCACAACATTTGTCGCATACACGCGTGCTTCGTAGTCGACCTGCCACTTCAAGCCGTTAAGATCAATGGTGACCGCACCAGCCTCAGCCGACAAATGCGCCTTCTTCTGCCATGTGGTTTGACCCGCTTCACGGTATTCTATCCCAATTTCGCTGAGCGCCTTGCCTTTCACATTAGCAGAGAACCTTGCAAGATCATTCGCTTTGTTGTTCTTGTCCATCAATATTGTTGGTAAACCCGTTATGCTTACGATCGGCAAGGTAGGCAAAGGATTGCCGAATGTAAACGTCTCATTCGTTAGTCCTCCCCATTCATGGTTTCCGCCGAATACGACAAAGTTATAGCCATCATACGCCATGCTCATAAAGCTGCCTGAGCCTGGACCGCCCTCTATGCCGCCGCCCGGCCCTTTGCTATTACCAGACCATATCGACCAAGCGCTTCCGTCCCAGCCAAAAGCAGCTTTTTTCCCTTGAGCATCCTGCGAGTTTGCGATAGGACGTTTTTTGTTTGGCGTAACCGCACTATTGCTCGGGTTAATCCAATCGAACTCTCCACCGTAGAAGACGACTCTCCGTCCATCGTAGGCCATCGCTTGCCCCCAGCGGCCCCAGTCCTGCGCTTCAACCTTTGGAGCGCTGTCATTCCAAGTCGTTCCGTCCCATGCCCATAGCGTATTGGAATTGATTTGATAGGCTGTTCCGCGAATTTCATCACCAATATTACCGCCATATAGCACGGCATACTGCCCGTCATAAGCCATCGAGCCCGAATATGTGGCCGGAGGGCTTTGGGCAGGCGTCCGCTGTTCCCAGCTCGTTCCGTTAAAAATCCAAGTATCCGCTAATCTGTTTTTAGTAGAACCAGACAGCGTATAACCGCCGAATAGCACCAGGTTTTGTCCATCATAGGCAAACTGAGCGCCAGCACGTGCCGACGGAGCTGGAATGAGCAATGGTTTCCACTGCAATACCTCACCATGCCACACCCAAATATCGTTCAAAACGCCTGAAGCACCCTCGCCTCCGAACATCACGAGGCGCTCTAGGTTAGGATCATAGGTTATCGCCGCTCCTTTACGGGCAACAAGGCCACTTGGCACACTCGAGTCAGCGAGCTTTTGCCATTGCTTGGTTTCGCCGTCCCACAGGAAGTTATCCTTCAGCAGCCCGGAAGTGCCTTCTCCCCCGAACATAATGACCTTTCCGTTCTTTTCATCAAATGCCATAGCAGCCCCCATACGCGGGCTAGGCTTAATGTTCGATTCTATTTTCTCCCATCCATAATCGGAAAATTTATCAGCAGCTGCGGCAGCAGCCAAAGGCTCCAAATCGTAGGAGGAGCTTGTTACCGTTGGCTCTTCCATCTCTGTGCCAGCTGATTCCTGAGCGAATATTTGCTGCCCCGACCTGCTTGGATATACAGGATAAATCGATGTAAGCAGCACCACTGCGAGCAGCATGCTGACTACTCTGACAAATGGTCTATGTCTCATAAAAAAAATCCCTCCTGAGTCTTCTATCATCGTTGATATAGCAATAAATACCATTATAGTAGTTGGCTCTGGACATGTTCTAAACATATTTCGACATGTTTCTCACTCTCCTTGACGAGATAAATAGGATTGCTTCCATGAGGATTAAAGGACAATCTACATCCTATAAACACAAAAAAAAGGCAGCCCCGCACATGAAGCCATGTGTTGGACTGCCATTTTTTATCAATCATCTGCAAGCTATGCTTCCTCTTTCTTAAGCTCCTCCAAAAAGGGCTGGAGCTCAGGCCTTGCTGCCGGATCCTTCAAATCAAGGCTCCGCAGCGCATCCACCGCGATTCGAAGCACCGCATAATTGCGATACCAGCGATTATCGGAGGGGACGACATACCATGGCGCCGCTTTGCTGCATTTTTCAAACAGCTCCTCGTAAAGCTCGCTGTACTGCTTCCAAGACTTGCGTTCCTTTAAGTCGGACGGGTCGAACTTCCAATTTTTTTTCGGATCTTCAATACGGCTTATCAGCTTCTCCAGTTGGAACTGCTTCGATATGTGCAAAAAGATTTTGACCACTTTCACCCTGCTGCCTAATAAAAGAGCTTCAAAATGATTGATATGCTTAAACCGCTCCTTCGCTTCCTCGCTCTTAACCGTACCATGGATTCTCGTGATCAAAACTTCCTCATAGTACGAACGGTTAAATACAGCTATCTGGCCAAGGGCAGGCACGGCTACATGTGCTCTCCATAAAAAATCATGCCGCGCTTCCTCCTCTGTTGGCGTCTTAAAGCTATGGGCAGAAATGCCCTGCGGATGAAGTCCGGCAAATACTTTTTTGATTACGCCATCCTTGCCGCTGCAATCCATGCCTTGAAACACAAACAGCACGGCATGCTCTTTGCTCGCGGCAAGTTTTTCTTGCAGCTGCTGCAGCTCAAGCTCAAGCTCCTTCACTGCCTGAACGACCTCTTCTTTATTCGAAAAGCGCCCCGTATCCTTCGGATCGATGTCCTTCAGATCCACCTTTTTCTTCTCGGGCAGTTTGTAGCTTTTGGACATTTGCTCACAGCCTCTCCAGTGTTTATTTACTTATTAGTATCCCACCAGCGCCTCTCCTAAACAAGCAGCTGGTCGCTATTTTGGCACACCAGAGCGAGAAGAAGCAGAACAAAGCGGACCACACAAAGGCAGGTACACCGGTTACGTCGCTTAAACCAGCCGCATCCCCAGCTGATGCAGGCTCCGTAATCGCAAGATAGAGCAACACAAATGGACTAATAATGGATTCCACTAAACAAATAAAAGCGATCAGCAAATAATAAAAGTCTCTGAGCCAGCGAGGAGCAGCAAAATAAATAAGTACCGTCAATGCTAGGAAACCCGCGCTCCAAGCCATGCCGTAATCATTTCGAACAAAAAGCGCGAGCGCCACGCCAGCTGCTACCGCAACGATCGCGAGTCCAAAACGAGCTTTTCCTTTTGCATATAGAAAGAAAAGCAGCAGCGAGAACAAAGCTGAGCCCGTATAGCCGGCAAGCGCAATCGGGATTAGCATCCAGCTGTCCGTGTACGAGGTATAAGTCACTCCGCTTTGGTCAGCGTACAAATAAATATGCAAGACGCTTCCCTTAAGCAGCAAAGCTGCAAGCGCATGGGCAAGCTCGTGGACTAATGTATTCACATTTTGAAAAAAAGCCGAGAACGGAATGAACCTAGTTAAAAAAGCAGTAACGATAATAATAGCCGTCATTCGCAACCAAGAAAACATGCTTTAGCCTCCAAGTCATATACCGCTATTCTAACTCTTCTTACGTATGAAAAAGATTTATTTTTCAAAAGATGCTAATACGGGTAAGTAAAAGTATAGACGCGAGAGGAGAGATAGGATGGGACATTATATTGAGGTTGAGAAAAAAGTCAAACTTTATGTTGAGGATATAGGCTCCGGCAGCCCCGTTATCTTCTTGCATGGCTGGCCGCTGAACCACAAAATGTTTGAAGCTCAGTTCACTCTGCTATCCGAGCAAGGTTATCGCTGTATTGGGATCGATCAACGCGGCTTCGGCAAATCCAGTTCTCCCGCAGCTGGCTATAGCTACGATCGGCTTKCAGATGACGTAAAGGCTGTTATTGATTATTTGAAACTGGATCAAGCCTATCTCGTTGGTTTCTCGGTAGGAGGAGCCATTGCCGTCCGCTATATGGCGCGCCATGGCGGTTACGGCATTCGCAAGCTCGCGCTTCTAGGCGCAGCAGCTCCCTCATTCACGCAGCGTGAAAATTACCCGCATGGCATGACACAAGAGGAAGCGAATGATCAAATCGCTGCAATCAAAAAAGACCGTCCGCAGCTGCTCCGTGATTTCTGCGAGAAATTTCTAGCCGATCAAGAGCCAAACGCCATCAGCCAGCCATTCAAAGATTGGCTGCAGCTGCTCGGCTTAGAGGCATCCGCGTGGGGGTCAATCCATACGTTCGAGTCGCTGCGCGATGAGGACTTGCGGAAGGATGTGCTGCAAATCAAAGCTGCGACGACGATTTTTCAAGGCAATCTGGATCAAATATGTCCGCCAGAATTCGCCAAGCAGCTGCTTAGCGGCATTGACGGCTCTACGCTCGTTACGTTCGAGCAAAGCGGCCATGGCATGCTGTTCGACGAACCAACTAGATTCAATGAGGAGCTGCTCGAATTTTTGAAGTAAAAAGCTGAAAAGGAGCCTGCTCAAAAGTCATTTCCCGATTTTTTGAGCACTACGTAGAACTTTTTTTCTTCGATAAAAGGACCTCTGGCTCCACTATACAGTGGATTTTGAGGTCCTTTCATTTGAAAACGGTGATGTTCCCCTGTCATACGATGACTCTTRCGGCAGCGCCTGCAGCAGCTTCATCTAAGCGCAGGTATGCACTTATTTAACCAAATCTTCTTCGAATCTGCTCAATTAGAGGTATTTGTACACCTATTTGCATCATTTCAATTTTGTTTGTTAAAAACAGGTGCACTTTTGCACTTATTTACACTCCACTATCGTTTCACGCGCATTACAATCATACAACGATCATCGCAGATGCTGGATATGGCGGAGAAGAGTCAGTCAGGGTTATATGCGCTACACAAGGGATAAACTTTGCAGCAAGGAAGGATACTCGCTGTCGGTAAGACGAATGMTTGAACCCGAAAGTGTATTCGGGCAGATMAARAATAACCGGGRATTCCGGCGTTTTYTGCTTCGCRGCTTRCCTAAGGTRAGTCTGGAGKTCGGGTGGCTTTCGCTTGCCCAYAATCTSATGAAGCAAGCAACCATAGATCAAAATAGAAAAATAGCAGTACAAGAATAGCTCTCCTGCACTGCTGTTTTTCATATATTTACCAACATTCCCGTTCAAAGCGAGCTATTCCTCAGCGAGTTTGATGCTTATGGGACAGCTCCTTTTTCTACATGTTATGGAGCTCAGCTAGCTCTATCTTGTATTTATTCAATAAATGGTGAAAGCGCTGAAAATCGCTGGAAAGAACTTTTATTTTCCGTTTGATCCTCAGCTTCCGCTTATGATCCTTGTCTTCGAGCATAAACTGATCAATATTTTTATCCAGCTTCTCCCGAAGCGTAAGGATAATGCCGATCGCAATATGCGAGCGTTCCATCTCCTGTAAATCTGCAGCAAGCGCTTCGCCAAGATGGTCCATTGTTTGCTGTTGAATGGTTAATGATTTATCAATGACAACCTGCTCAGGTGTAGCATCCTCACGAAATGCCTGACCAGGAACATCATCCCAGAACAGGTTCCATTCTTCTAACTGTTCAACCTCAAACAATAAATATTTATGAAAACCGCATAACCATGCTGTACAGCTGGTATTTCGCAATTGGCAGCCTACACCATCAAGCAAATGGCGGCAATCGCGGCAGCATGATCCGCTGTTAGCTATGCAAACCTTGCAAATATGATCTGCTCCCCATTGCTGCAAAACGGTCATTCCGTTATCAATAAGGCTTGTCCTGCTTACTGTAGAAGGCCGTTGAATAAGGGGGCGGTCTGCTTGATCTGTATGTACACCCTGCTTCATGTCTGGCATTCAAGCATGCTCTCCTTCCTTACTAAACGTATATATACTCAAAAGTATACCCTACTTGCAATGCGATGACCAAGTTCGCTCGAGCAACATGTGCAACGAGATGCAAGAAAGGACTGTCCCAGATCCGCTTGGATCTAGAGAGACAGTCCTATCAGCTTGCGATTTCATTATAAAAAGCGAAATCAATTTCAAACTACCAAGCGTTTACACCAAGCTTTACTAGCGTCTCCCGAATGAATGCAGGCTCGTCCTCTGGCGTTCGTGACGTAACAAAGTTGCGATCAACAACAACTTCTTTATCGACAAAAGTGCCGCCGGCTGCTTCAATTTCTGCGGATAAAGCAGGATAGGCCGTTAAAGTGCGTCCCTTCAGCAGGCCTGCTGCCTCCAAAATTTGCGGACCGTGGCATATTGCCGCAATGGTTGTGCCCGCTTGATCTGCCTTTTGAACGAACGCCTGCACATCCGCATTGCCCATAAGATGAGACGGCGATTTTCCGCCTGGGATAATGATCGCATCGTAGTCATCTGCATTAGCTTCTTCAATGGCCAAATGCGAGGTGTACGCAATGGTCCCCTGTTTTCCTTTTAACTCGTCATTGCTCTTCAAGCTAATAATAACGGCATCATGTCCGTTCTTCGCCATTTCATCATAGGGATTTTTCATTTCGGAATCTTCGAAGTCGTCCGCTAGCAGAAATGCTACCTTTTTTAGTGGTGTCATATGGTGCACACTCCTCTCATGATTCAAGCCATGATTTACTTTACCCTATTTCGATAATTTTGAAGCAAGCTATCGCGTATAACCTGACGGTATGCGTTCTAGCAGACGATCGCCGTACACCTCGCCCAGCTTCAGTTCGGGCATATGAATATAGCCAATGTAGCACCCGCATTTTTTCATCGTGCAAGGACGCTCAGCTGATAGACCCTCAAGTCCGTCACGATAGAGATGGCCGATAACTTTGCGATCGCTATAGCAGCGTTTGACAATGCCAGCCCCCTGCACATAAAACACATGCGAGCCCGCGCCGCATGGTTTGCCTAAACTATCGTAATCGGGAACGTTCAGCTGGAAATGCGGATCAATTTCGGTTAAATAAACAATATCATTCTCTGAATAATAATTTTTCTGATCCTTGAAGGCGTTGACCCACAGGTATACGTCCTCTGGAAGCAGCTGCCTCAGCTGCTTAATCGCGCCGAAAGCCGAGCGTATCCCAACCGACCCGACACTAAAAGGAATTCCCTGCTCATACAGCTTCATGCACTGGCTTAGGAAAGCAGCATGGCTCGTTTGTCCAGGATGATAGGTAGCCCAAAAGGCTGCCTTGCTCCGGTCGATGTCGTTCGTCCAATCAAGCTTGACGGATAAATTGGTCTGGACAGCTACCTTCTCGATATGCGGCATATGGGACAGCTCGATCATCGCCTCACGATACCACCGATGTACAAGCGCTTCGCCATAAGGATTGAAAAAAATCGAGAGCTGATGTCCGGAGCCTCCTTGCTCCCGAACCCAGTCCATAAAGGCATGAAGCTGCTGCTTATCCTTCGCAAGCGTCGCTTTGCTGTCCTTTGTTTTGCTGAATGGGCAATAAGGACAGTCATAATTGCATGAAGACAACGCGCCGCGGTAATAGAGCACCGCCTTCATCGGATGACGTACCCGTTCATAAGCTCTCTTACATCGCCCGAAATAAACTCGTCGCCAATCGCATCCGAATAAGCCATGCCTTGAGTCGTCAGACGAAGAGTATCCTCCTGAAGCTCAGCCAGCTCCAAACGGATCAGCGTCTGCAAATCAGGATGATCGGATAGCGCATTACTCTTGAATCGCTCCTCGTACGTGTGTAAGATTAGCCCTTCGCGGTGCAGTAAAGCTTTCAATATAAACCTGCGCTTCTGCTCCGCTTCATTCAGAATAAAGCCGTAATCGGCCGTATCATAACGCTCGGCAGCAACATATTGTTCAATAATGCTGCGCGTTGCCGCTGCGCTCACGCCATAACGCGATGCATAATGGACATCGCGGGTGTAAGAGCGCGCTCCGCAGCCAAGCCCTGCCATTCCTTCCTCCTGACAGCTGAAGGGCAGCACCGTTTTATGATCAAACGATGTATCTCTAGCGAAACGCCTCATCGAAAACTGCTTATAGCCTGCCGCTTCCAGACGCTGCCGCGCAATATGGTACAGCTCCAGTCGAATATCCTCTCCTGCGCTGCGCATCTGCTCCGGCTTTATAATGGTGTTCTCACGCGTATAAAGTGGATATATAAATATTTCGCCAGGCGCATAGCTGATCGCCTTCTCCAGTGAATAAATCCATGTTTCCACGGTTTGCTTAGGCAAACCGTAAATAAGATCGACATTCACGAGTGGAAACGAATAGGATATCAACGTCTCCAGCGCCTCTTCCGCAAGCCGCGGCTTCTGCGGACGATAGATCGCTGCTGCTTCCTCTTCAACGAAGCTTTGAACCCCCATGCTGATCCGATCAACATGCCGATCTTTAAGAACGCGCATGCGGTCAGCCGTTACCGTTTCCGGCGACGTCTCGACCGATATCGATGCTTTCATCGGATCAAGGCCCATTGTATTCTCAGCTATATCGAATAGACGGTTCAACTGGGTAGCCGCAAGCAAGGTTGGCGTCCCGCCGCCAATCGCAAATCGCGAAAATGTTTTGCCTTTAAACCAAGGCGCCCACTGCTCCGCCTGCCGCTGCATGGCATCAATATACTGCTCATGTACGTCTAAACGACGATCCGGCAGCGTGAACAAATTGCAGAAGCCGCAGCGGGCACCGCAAAAAGGAATATGCATATACAAAAAATAATAATCGGTTTGATCCCGCTCCCACATCTCCTTCAGCGACCGCACGGGATGCAAATCTCGGTAAGCTGTCTTATGGGGATAGGAATACAAATAGGAACGGTAAGGAGCCCCCATCCAGCGCTGCTCCTGCTCCTTAAGCTCCGGAAAAGATGGTAGCGAAGATGATTTTTGCAAGCTGCTTCTCCTCCTTATTCCAAAATAAATTCGCGATACGGCACATTCCAGACAACCTCATGGGCAAGCCGATGCCCTTCATAGCCATCCTCGCCGTAAGCTGTCCCATGATCGGAAAAAGCGAGACATAATGTTTTTCCTCTGCGCCGCATAGCTTCAAACAATGGGGAAAGCTGACTATCAACATAACGAAGCGCGGCACGCTGTGTTTCCACGGAATCCCGTTTGGCGCCATCTACAAAATAATGATTAGGTCCATGCATAGCAGATATATTCATGAACAGAAACAGCTTCTCAGCAGGGTCCGCTTTCTCCAGCAGCTTAAGCGCGTGATTCACTTGATGCTCCGTCGAACGCGGATTCGTTACACCGAATGTCATCCGCCAATAGCTTTCTTGAAAATAACTAGGCAGAACCTTGGCTAGCTTATTCTTTTTCGTAAAAAAAATGACGCCTCCGATGCAGATTGTTCGGTAGCCCGCCTCCTGCAAGCCGGATACAAGATCCGGAGCGTCAAATAACCATGTATGAGGGTGCGTCTTAAGCCCCGTATTTTTTGTATGAAACAATCTAATATGAGAAGCTTTGTCCGTATTTGCAGGAGTAGGCAAAAAACCGCCAAAAAAAGCATGATGGGCAGCATAAGTAAAGCTGCCCGGCGAATGCCTCTTCTCCCAGCCTCCGCTTCCGCAAAGGTTCGGGCAATTCTTTTCCTCAAGCTTCGCAGCGTCATAACGCAGCGTATCAAGCGTAATCATGAGTATATCGTGAGAACCTACAATTTGATTCATATCTAGCATTCGTATCTATTCCCCTCTAAGCAGCTGCTGCATTTGCCATTCATAGGTGTTCATTCCCTCATACTCGGCGCCGTACAGCAAATCACCAAAAGGATTGATGTCTATCGGATAGGTCATGCCGCTTCCTCTTTGAACGAGCACATCAACGCCTGCCGCAGAGCAGCCGGGAAATGCTCGGAGCGCGGATTCAGCTGTCCGCTGCACCGCTGCCATTACTTCTGCAGATAGCAGCTGCTCGACATCCATCCTCCGTTCGTTGCGCAGATGAAGATTCGTAATTGGAGTGCTGCTTAAACGGAGTACCGTATGACAAGCCTTACCATCCACAACAAGCTGCCGTACATCAAACGACTTGCTCTCGAAGCTTTCCTTCTCAATCCATCGTTCAATATGTGCGCCTTCCCGGCATACCCAATCGACCATTCGCCGAATATCCGAGCGTTCCCGGTAACGCCGTAGCTTGCCTTCGTTGAAATAGCAAATGCCGCGGGCCCGTTCTTCCATGCCGATGGTCGTGATAGCAAGTTCATCGCCAGTACGAGGATTGATTTGATAGGCAATAACCCCAGAAGCGCCCGATCCGCAGGCAAGCTTAATAAACAGACGCCTCATGCCGCTTGCAGCAATCGCCGCTTGCAGCTCATCGTAATTTTTTATGCTTCCTGTAGGAGCAGGAAGAGCCGGCATGATGAGTCCATGGCGTGTGAGCAGCTGCCAGCAGCTTCTTTTGTCGAACATATTAGCTACGCTTCCCGGCGAGTTTACCCAGCTTGCGGAAACGCCTGATGCTTTAACCTCTGTATGCATAGCAGCAAGAAATCGGCAGTACCCGCGGTACCACTGTGCTGGATAATAGATTCGTCCATGCTCCAGCGGCAGCTGCTGTGCTTCCTCCGCGGATATCGAAATATTGTGCGGCAGGGAGCCCGCTGACCAGAATAAGTCATCGCCGCTTCGGTCAGCCGCACCCCATGCGATCAACTGTCGTTCAACGGCTTGATCCTCACCTGGCGCATCAAGCCGAATAATGACCTTATCCGCTCCTGCATATTCTCGCAAAATTTCTTGAATAAACACTGTTCGCTTGAGCAGCTGCTCATAGGAGAGCACAACAGCAGGAGCGAGCCCCTGCTTCCTTCTTGCTGCCTGCAAGCCGAATGTTCGTTTGTTTGACGGATTTCCGATGAGCAAATAAGGAGCTTCGGCAACGCCGTCGTTTATAAAATGATCCATTACTCGGTAAGGAACGGATAACGCCAATCATCTTCATCCGTTTCCTGCTGGTCCGTCACATCTACTGACAGGCCTGCTTGCTTCCAGCGAAGCAGCAGCTCATCCGACATATAGTGGTAGCTCAGGTTAAGATGCTTCAGCTTCTTCACACGCTCGCTTGCAAGCAGTGCCTTGCCGCCTTCATCGGATAATGTGCCGTAAGAGAGATCAAGTATTTCCAACTGGTCCAAAATCGGCGCATCCGCGATCGCAATTGCGATTTCGTCCTGAATTTCACTATCCTTCAAGCCTAAGTATGTAAGCTTTGGAAACAGATCACCTTGCAGCAGCGGCATGACATCCTCTATTCCGCCGTCAAAACCGTAATCATCTACGCCCAGATAAAGCTCAAGCTTCTTTAGCTCTGGCAGCTTTGCACTCGTTATTTCCTCTAGTACAGACTTCGGAAGCCCTCCGCAAATAATAACGAGCTCTTGCAGCTTCTCATGTACAAGAGGCTGCAAGCTTAATTCTTGGCTGCCCTTGATCGACAATGACTGCAAATTCGGGAATGCCGCAAGCAGCGGTGAAAGGTTCGTCTGATTAATCCAGGAAACCTCACATTCCTCAAAACCCATATCTCCAATAAATAATTTCGTTAAATTAGGAAAAGAATCTTTATGGCTGATCAATGTTTCCAAGAAGCTGTCCGGAGAATTCTCATACGCCTGACCCCAATCGCCAATCGTTAGTATAGACAGCTTCTCGCCATCTGCGCTAGATGCCAATTTCTCAATCAGTTCAGACATCCTTACGCCTTCTTCATACTCGTCATAACCTACCGATAAGCGAATTTCAATCAAGATGATCCCTCCAATAGTTTCCATGTGAAGTTAGAGTAACATGGACTTTTTCGATGCGTCAATGGTCTCAGGGTCTTATCTGTCTTGGCTTCATAAAAATAAAGCCGAGCAGCGCAGAAAACAGCGCTCTCAGCTATTTGAATTTAGTGCAGTGCTTTGCGAAGTACAAATTCGATGAGTCGCCAAGGGAACAGCTTTTTCATAACAAAAATCATCTTCGCATCATTTCCGCACACATAACGAAGCTTTGGACGGCGGGATTTGCAAATTTTCACGATCGTGTTCGCAACCTGAATCGGATTAGGCGCATTTTTCTCCGACTTTTTATTGAATTGATTAAAGCGCTCAATCATTTTGCTGTAAGGGGAGTTTTCTTCCGCACGAAACACATGCTTTGCTGCAATGCCAGTATCGTAAGTACCGGGTTCTACGAGTACGACCGGGATAGAAAATGGCAGCAGCTCTAGCCGCAGCGCTTCACTAAAGCCTTCTATTGCAAATTTTGAGGCCGAATACGCGCCAGTGTTGGAAAAGCCAATAATGCCTGCGCCGCTGCTGACATTAATAATTTTGCCTTGGCTGCGAACTCGCATATGTGGCAGAACAGCTTTGGTAACCGCAACGGTACCAAAGAAATTCGTATCGAATTGAGCACGCCAATCCACCATCGGTATTTCCTCAACGACGCCCATTACTGCATAACCCGCATTATTTACGAGCACGTCGATTCTGCCCCAGCGCTCCATTACCTGCTCTATGACTTCCACGATGTTGCCAGAATCGGTAATATCAAGCCTCATTATTGCTATATGATCTAGCACGCCGTTCTCTTTCGCTTTTGCAAGCACGCTTTCCTTCTTCCCGATGTCCCTCATTGTTGCGATTACAAAGTAGCCCTCTTGCGCTAAGCGAATCGAAGTCAAAAGCCCAAACCCACTGGATGCTCCCGTAATCAATGCAATAGGTCGATTGGTTACTTCTGCTACATTAGCCATCCTTAAGCCACCTCAATCCCTATGAATGGTATACAATAACATGTTGTATTGAGTATAGCTTATTTGGACAAAAATGGCTTGGATACCCGTTGGAATCGCATTAACGTTACAGCATGCTTTATTGTCGCAACTAACCTAACTACTCAACACTAAACTGCTGCTGTACGAGCTTAGCATATAATTCATGGTTCTCCAGCAGCTCTGCATGGGTGCCCTGACCCGAAATTTCACCTTTCTCAAGCACAATGATTTGGTCGGCTCCACGAATAGTTGAAAGTCGATGGGCAATGACCAATGTCGTTCTTGCCGTCATAAGACCCTGAAGGGCTTCTTGTACTTGCATTTCCGAATCGCTATCGAGGTGAGCCGTCGCTTCATCCAGCAGCAATATATCAGGATTGCGCAATATAGCCCGTGCAATTGCCAGCCGTTGACGCTGGCCTCCCGAAAGCTTAACGCCTCTTTCTCCAACCTCCGTGTCATAACCTTCAGGAAGCGAATCGATAAAAGTTGTCAAATTCGCTTGATCGACAGCTTCCCTGATTTTCGCCTCGCTCACATCCTCCAGCCCATAAGTAAGATTGTGACGAATCGAGCCTTGCATCATCGGGCTATCCTGTGAAACATAAGCAATCCGCTTTCGCCAATCTTCCAGCGCCATGGATGCGATTGGTTCCCCGCCATAGGTTATGACGCCCTCGGTTGGATTATAGAACCTCTCCAGCAGCGAGAACAGCGTTGTCTTGCCTGTGCCGCTCGGGCCTACAAACGCCGTTACTTGTCCCTGCTTCACTTGAAACGAGAGCGAATGAAGCAGCGGCCGATCCTCCGAATATCCGAAGCTTACCTGTTCAAATTTAATAAAGGAATGATGATCTTTCTCGTGAAGGACAGCTGCCGCAATCTCATGGCTGGACTGCTCCTCCTTCTCATTTAGCAGCTCCAAAATACGTTCTGAAGCACCCATCGCCTTCTGGAATTGCGTGAAGAAGGAAGCCATCTGCGTAAACGGCATAACAATTTGGAACATATACAAAATGACAGCAACCAGCTCTCCGCCCGTTAAAGTGCCCTGTGCGACCCTTACACCGCCATAACCGATTAATATAACAAGAATGAGCAGCATCACCGTCATCATTAAAGGGGTTACGATTGACATGATTCGGGCTTCCTGCAAGCCAAATGTAAACAGATGCGAGATTCGCTTGTCGCCTTGACGATTTTCTACTGGCTCAGCAAGCGACGCCTTCACAAGCCGAATGTCGGAGAGCACTCGGCCAAGATCGCCTTGAAATAATGCAGTTTCATCCTGCATGGATTTGGATACTGTGAACATTTTGGTGCCTAGCGGCCATAGAACAAGAAGTGCTACCGGAACGGCAATAAGCATAAGCAGCGTGAGCTTCCAATCAATCAACAGCAGAAGAATTACGCCACCTATAATAGATACAATTCCTCCAAAAAACGATATTACATGCCCGATGATAAAATCTTTGATTACATTTGTATCATTCGTAACACGGCTCATCGTCTCGCCGGAATTGTTGCGATCAAAAAACGGTACTGGGAGCTTTATCACTCGGTTCCATACTTCACGTCGCAAGCCTGCAATAACATACTGACCTACATAGGACATCGTATAGACCGAGAAACCAGACATAATGGTCTGAACGAGAAACACTGCTCCAAGCACAACAAACGTCATCGTTTGGATGGTAGATTGCGATAACTCCTCGACTAAATTTTTCGTCAACAAAGGAATGAGCAGCGAGAGCAGCGTCTCTCCGAGTCCCAATACAACGGCAACGATAATTAAAAACTTAGCGGGTCTATGCTTTGCGATCAGCTTGAAAAATTGTGAAACGCCAATGGTTGCCTTCGGCATGTCTGCTTCAACACTATTTTTCATCGGTTATCCCTGCTTTCAACATTTTCAATGCCTCAAGATGCTCGAAAGTAACGGCTAAGAAGGCTTCTTCATCCTTCGTAAACAAATTTGGGAATAAAACAGGATCAAAGGAATGAGCTGGATCGTTCAGCACCTCTAATTGCGCAAGCTCCTCTTCACTAAACCTCTCTAAGACAGGTGACAGCAGCTCCTCTAAGAGCGCAACAAGACTCAGTCCGCAGGCAAGCACCTCTTCGTCCAGAGGCTGTTTTCCTTGCTTGTAAAGTTCCTTCAGCTCCATGGCGAACACCGTTATTTTACTTTCAAATGCCGATCTGATTTCCGAGTCTATCCCCTCCATAAATATCGCATCTACTAAAGAAGGCGGCATTTGCGTTGACAGCCATTCCTTCTGCTGCTGCTCATGCTGAATATTTTGGATAAACACTAGCAATGAATTGCTGTCGACCTTGCCCGCTCCCTCCAAAATTTTCTGCATCCGTCCAATGGTGTCTATTACACGCTCCAAATGCGCCTGCTTTTTCTTAAGCATCTCATATTGCGAAGCTAATGAGTGCTGCAAGTCCTCCTCCGGACGCTGCAAATAAGCAGAAATGTCCTCTAATGAGAAATCCAAATATTTTAACGTCAAAATCTTTTGCAGTTGAATTAAATCCTGATCCGTATAAAAGCGATGCCCATGCGCGTTTCGGCTGGACGGCTTAAGCAGCCCCTGTCGATCGTAATAACGGAGCGTTCGTTCAGTAACTTTTGTCAGCTTCGCGAATGCGCCAATCGCATAAGAAGAACTATTATTCATCTGTTCATTCCCCCTCTTGCACAGAGTATAACCCTTGACGCAACGTCAAGGGCAAGAGGCTTACAGGATGAAATTTATAATTTTATGGAAATATTGTCTAGAATATGTCCTCTTAAAAGGAGTTTATCCTATCCTTTCCGCCCGTAAAAACACAAATTGATAATCGAAAATATCATTTATTTTCTATCAATTAATCTATTATTTTGTCGCTATAATTGAATACAAGCCTTAAATTTTATAAATAAAAAACAATTTTCTTCAATTCAAGGGTTGTAAATTATGGGAATTTATATATAATCAATTTGTGACCAAATTGTTACAGCACTATGAACTTAAGAGGAGAGAAAGAATGGATAACTATCAGCAGCCCCCCGTAAATCCCGGTGTACCAGGATACGGGCATCAACAAAATCAGGAAATGTCGCCTGTCATTACAATTAAAGAGTGGATGCTCACTACACTCATTTTAATCATTCCGATCGTTAATGTTATTATGATGTTTGTATGGGCGTTTGGTGAAGGCAACCCAACGAAGAAAAACTATTTTAAAGCATCATTAATTTGGGCAGCAATCATTCTCGTTATTTACATCATCATTTTCGTTATTTTTATTGCTGCTGCAGCTTCAACTTCTATGAGCGGCTAGTACAATAATACATAATAGAAGTGAAAATTCGAGCAGCAGTCTGCTCGTTTTGAACAAGGAATAAATAGCGGTACAGGGACGACCCCTGCATCGCTATTTTTTTATTCACACCTAAGCTAAAAAACAGGGGTTACCTCAAAAGTAATTAAATCCACTTTTGAGATAACCCCTTTAGTTTAGATCGTTTACTCCACGGCGAGGAATCGGTATACCTTGCTTGCATAATCGCCATAAAATTGCGGAGTTGCAAGTCCAGCATATAGCAGCTGATCGCCGCCATATACCGTTTCTTCACCAAGCAGCTTGTAATCGCGGTTCGGATCAAGGCCTTTGAGGCAGAAGCGATTAAGCTTCAGATTTGGCTCTTGCAGAACAGTAACGAACACTACAAATGCTTCTTTTTTGTCCTTGGAGACGAACATCCATGCCGTTTCATTGCCCTCGAACGGGCTAAGCAGACGATAGAAATCTCCGAATTGCACAAGATGCCTTACATCCTTATAAAGAGCAACCTGCTCCTTAACGGTCGTCTTCTCTTCCTCCGTAAATTGAGTCAGATCAAGCTCGTAACCAAAGTTTCCAGATAGCGCAACATTTCCTCTTGTTTCTAGGGAAGTTATCCGGTTCACTTGATGGTTAGGCACGGCTGATACGTGAGCGCCCATCGCGCTAACCGGATAAACGATGCTTGTTCCGTATTGAATTTTCAAGCGAGATACCGCATCCGAATTGTCGCTTGTCCATGTTTGAGGCATGTAATACAGCATGCCCGCATCGAAGCGGCCGCCGCCGCCAGAGCAGCTCTCGAACAATACATCAGGGAAAGCAGACGTAATTTGCTCAAGCACGGAATAGAGACCCAGCATATAGCGATGAGCAGTCTCGCGTTGACGCTCTGCAGGCAGAAGTGCTGAACCGATCTCTGTCATATTGCGATTCATATCCCATTTCACGTACGTAATCGGCGCACTTGAAAGAATATCCGATATCGACTTAACGATATATTGTTGAACGTCCGCGCGTGACAAATCTAAAATGAGTTGATTTCTCGCTTGTGTCCGTCTGCGGCCATCGATATGCAAGCACCAATCTGGATGCGCTTTGTACAGCTCGCTCTCAGGCGAAATCATTTCCGGCTCGAACCATAGGCCGAATTGCATATCTAGACGCTTCACGCGGCTAACCAAATCCTCTAAGCCGTTTGGCAGCTTTTTCGGGTCAACAAACCAATCCCCGAGCGAAGTCGTATCGTTGTCGCGTTTGCCGAACCAACCATCATCCAGTACGAACAGCTCGATGCCAAGCTCCTTGCCGGCACGCGCAATATCTTCGATTTTATCCGCATTAAAGTTAAAATACGTCGCTTCCCAGTTGTTGACGAGTATCGGACGCGTTTGATCACGGAACGTGCCGCGAATTAAGCGAGCACGGTACAAATCATGGAAGCTGCGTGACATGCCGCCGAGGCCATGCTCAGAGTGAACCATTACCGCCTCTGGCGTTTGGAACTCCTCGCCCGGCTCCAATCGCCAATTAAAGTCGAATGGGTTAATGCCAATGAACAGCCTTGCTGCATGGAATTGATCCACCTCGACGCCAGCCGTAAAATTACCGCTGTACACAAGGTTTACACCGTATACATCACCGTGATCCTCGGTAGAACCCTCAGAGAGCAAAGCGACAAACGGATTTTGCATATGGCTGCTTGAACCTCTGCGGCTCTCGATCGATTGCAAACCCGGCTCAAGCTTGCGCTTATGAATATGGCGCTCACGAATCCAAGCACCAGAGAGCTGAAGCATCTCAAAGTTGTCATGCGCAAAGTCCAAGCTCATGCTGAACGCGCGCTGTAAATCCAAAGTAGCAGTACCGTTGTTGACGATTCTAGCTGAACGGGCAATCGCATCGTAGTTTTCAAATACGGTATAAGACAAAATGACGGACAAGCCTGTCAGATCATCTTTCAGCGTAATCTCAAGCGTTTGCGCTTCGGAGTCGTTCTCAATATACGTTGCAGGCAATCCAGCAAGCGACGGCTTTCCATCCACAATGCGGTGCGAATCAAAGCGCAGATCCGTTACTGTTGTTCCATTTGGAAGCTTGACCTGGAATGCAGGCATGCGGAAATCAGAGTTGCCGTATGCAGGATACTCATGCGGAAGCGTATCCAGCGACAGTTCCAATTGGTCCAGCTCTGTGCTAGGCGTGAATGAAGCCCGCTCCTTAAGCTCAAATAGACGCTCCAGCTGCACGCCGCGAATTTTTTTGCCCCAATAGACATGTGCAGGATATCCTGATTTCGTAATATGGATAACATAGCTTGTATCCTTCGCTTGCAGGTGGAATACCGAGAGCTGTTGATCATATTGAATAGACAAAATAATAACCTCCTAAAAGTTTATATAAATGAATAATTACGATTTCACAGAGCTGCCGCAGCTTTCTCTCACGATGAGTGTCGTATTAACGGTCATATGAACAGCTGCCTCGCGGCCTTCGATCCGCTCAAGCAGCAGTTGTACCGCCGTTCTGCCCATATGCTCAGTATGCGCGCGAACCGTCGTTAGCGGCGGATTCAAAAATGCAGAGATTTCAATGTCATCAAAACCTACAATCGCCATATCCTCAGGCACTCGAAGGCCATGCTCATGCAGCGCGCGCAAAGCACCTACAGCCATCGGGTCACTTCCAATAAAACAAGCGGTTGGCCGCGAGCTTTGCTGAAGCATCTGATTCATCGCCTCATATCCGCTGTTTGAAGACCAATATGCCTTAATGACGAAGTTTTCATCATAAAGACCTCGCTCACGCATCTCCTTCTCGAAAAAAACACGGCGAAGCTCATCCGTCTCTGTACTCTCAAATTGACGATTCAGACGATGGATATAATCATTCCCGCCGATGTAGCCTATTTTTTGGTGTCCTAGTTCTCTAAGATGTTTGATTACTGCTCGGGTTGCTTGCTCAAAATGCAGCTTTACGGTGTCATACTCATACAGCTCGCCTGAATGGTTTACAAATACAAGCCGATTTCCGTTGCTATACAACTGATTAACATCCTCATCATGAATGGAGCCTACAACAATCACACCATCCAGCTCGTTGAACGACTGCATCTCCACTCGACTGTTGCCGCGAAGCACTTTCACAATGTTGATTCCAAGCTCCTCGCAGCGCGTTTCAATGCCTTTGCGAATGGAGGAGAAATAAGGATCATCATGCTCATCTTCCAGTGTTGACCACATGAGCAAACCGATTTGCTGACGCGAGAGCTGCTCTTCCTTCTTCATTCTTCTCAGCCTGGACGGCTTATATTGCAGCTGCTCGGCAATGCTGAATATTCGTGTACGCGTTTCCTCACTTACTGCCAAGGTGACATCATTGTTCAAAACCCTGGATACGGTAGCAGCTGAAACGCCTGCCTCCTGCGCAATATCTTTTATCGTTGCCATGCCACACTCCGAATTTAGTTAATAAATTTACTGAATAACAACTTTAGTTTAGCAGACGCTCGCAAAGTCCACAAGCACCCTATTGCATTTTTATTTAAATCACTTTTCATACCTAACGAAGAAGAAGCATTTTCGATGAATTTATGAATAACTACTGTTATAATTTAGTGGAATTGTATGATTCTCATCGCAGGAGGGGTAAATATATGGTTGTTATTGAAACGGATCGATTATATTTGAGATGCTACAAAGAGAATGATTTTGAAGGTTTACATGCTATTTTTTCTGACCCTGAAACGATGGCTAATTATCCAGCCCCGTTTACTGTCCAAGAAACTCAAAATTGGATAAAAAGAAATGAAGCACGATACAAAAACGATGGATTTGGTTTATGGGGAGTCTGCTTAAAGGCAACGGATGAACTAATCGGTGATTGTGGCCTTGTTAAACAAACGATCGATGGAACAATTGAGGTAGAAATCGGCTACCATATAAATAAAAAATATTGGTCCAACGGATTCGCCTCTGAAGCAGCCATGGCTTGCAAGCAATATGGTTTTCATCACTTAGGCTTGCAAAAATTGATCAGTATAATAGATCCCAATAATTTAGCGTCCATTCGTGTTGCCGAGAAAATTGGCTTTGCCAAAGAAAGAGAAGCTTTTATTTTCAACAAAAATCATACTATTTATGCAGGCTTCCCCACTTTAATGGCATCCAATCTTACATAAAGACATAAAAAAAAAGCAGTCGACTGCCTCCTCCAAAGAGGGGCAGCCCCGCTTAAAAATCTTTTCGCTTCATAATTAGTATACCTATGCCGAGCAGCGCAGCCGTGTAAATACCGCAATAAATTAAAAAGGAATTTGATGCCGCTCCGTTAATAGAGAAAATACTTAGCTCTGCGTTAATGTTATATAAACCTCTAAGCTCAGAGATTGAAAATAATTCGTTAAGCATGCGCTGCTGCAAAGCATCCGCCGGCATAGCCAGCTTAATTAAGCCTGTTATGGTCTCAAGTGTTTGCATCCCTTTCATTTGAATCCTCCCTGTGCTCATAAACCGGCCAATCGTACTGCCAAGCCAGCCCATACCGAAGAGCATCGTCATCCAAATGCCGTTTCCTAAAGGACTTAAATAACAGGAGCCTAGCATCGTTAAGGATACTAATAGCGGAATAACAGACATAAAAAACAAAAGTGATTTGAAGTACACCATCATGCTGAATAAGACGCCAGTTTCTGCCCAGCTGATAAGAATAATTGAGCTGAATAACAGGAATGCATATAACGCAACATAACTGACAAAGCCGAGCCATCTGCCCAAAAACCACTTCCAGCGCGCAATGGGCCTTGCGAGTACGGATTGAAGAACGCCCTGCTCTGCTTCCCCTGTCACAGCCGCAACGGAACTGAATATAGAAAGGAAGGCAACGGCAAAAGCGCCAAAGAAGAAACCTAATGTCATAATCATTGCACTGCGGGCAAAATTTTCGAATAAGTTCATAGAATTCGCAACATTCACCTCGCCGCCGGCGATAGCATCAGCAATAAACCAGTAAGCAATCCAGAAAAGAACCGTCATGATGATCGTCATAAGCGTCACTCTTTTACGAACGAGCTCCTTCCAAGTTAGGCCCCAAACCGCGATCATCTGCGCTCCCCCCTATGCTCAAGGCCCGTTACGGCCTGCATAAACCACTCATCAAGCCGTGATTGCAATTTCCCAACCTCATACAGCGTCAATCCCAGCTCAATAAGAATATAATTGACCAATCCTATTTGCTCGTCATTTTCCAGTTCAATCTCCAGCCATACAGATGCACCATCATGCTCAGCGTTCGACACGATCACATTCGCACCTAGCAGCTGCTGGATACGTTCAGCTGCTAAAGGGGTATAACCGCTGACACGCAAACGCCAGCTCGACTGCGAGCTCAGCACATCGGATACCTTTCCTTCCGCCAGCACTTTTCCGTTATTAAGTAGAGCGACCTTATCGCATAACTGTTCCACATCCTCAAGCAAATGCGAATTAAGAAAGATCGTTTTCCCTTGGCTTCTCAGCCTAGCAAGCAAATCTCRCACCTCATGCCTGCCAACGGGATCAAGCGCAGAAGCCGGCTCATCAAGAAAAACGATATCCGGATTCGCGAGTAAAGCGCATGCGAGTCCAAGCCGCTGCTGCATCCCCTTCGAATACCCTTTGAGCCTGTCGCTTCCCCGGCTGCCAATGCCCACATCGTCCAGAAGCTGATGAATGCGTCGTTTGGCCATAGAGCGGTCCAGCTCACACAACTTTGCATGAAAAGTTAAAACCTCTTCGCCCGTCAACCAATCCGGATAACGAAACAACTCAGGCAAATAGCCAAATCTCCGTCTAGCCTCGATTGATCCTGAAGGCTGTCCGAAGATTTGAGCTTTACCTGAGGTTGGTGTAATAAGGCCTGTGAGCATTTTCACTATCGTGCTTTTTCCCGCTCCATTAGGACCGAGGAAGCCAAAGGCTTCCCCTTCTCTAATCGTCAGTGTAACATCGTGGCAGCCGCGTCCTTCACCGTAATCCTTGCATAATCCGATGGTTTCAATAGCAACAGCACTCATGGATGAATCAGCTCCGCAATAAGCGACTGTACTTTTTGTTTGTCCTCAAAATCATTAAAGTGTGCGCTTGCTACAACGCCATCTTTAAGCCACATCGCATTTGCATAACTATGATCAGCGGATTGATTCAAATATACATCAACCCCTTCAATAACGATTTTCTCAGGTTTTTCATTTGTAATGAGCGGAAATGGAATTTCTCCATTTTCCATGTTTGATGCTTGCACAAGCGATTTGCGCAAATGATCAGGAAGCGCTGGGAAGCGAATGACAGCCTCATAGGCATCCTTTGCATCCACTGAAGGATCCATTTTGATGCTAGGCTGCTTAATATATTCAACCCATAGGCTTTGCTTAGAAGTGCTTCCTTCCTTAGGTTCATACGTGACCGTTACACCTTGGCCTGTGTTGAATTCAATTGCTTTGCCGTCTACTGATTTCGGCAGCAGCTTATCCGCGCCCAGCTTACGCATTGCACTATTGATTTCATCCACATTTAGCCGGAAGGCAATCGTCTGAGCTGACATCGATGATATGCCACCTAACTGAATCCCTGGAACCGTCAATGTTGGAACAGCAAAGCCCAGCTCCTTAGAAGCTTGATCTACGGTCATCTTTGACCAGCTTCCGACAGTCGTCTGCTCGAAGGTGCCGAAACGGTTAACGGTTTCACGCGTTTCGCCATCCTTCATGAAGCTGTTCATGAGCGACTCCAAATCATTTTGCTGCACAATCATTACGTTATCCATTCGGAACGTATTAAGCCATGCCGCCAATGCTTCATTTGTTGAGGGCGTCGCAATAACTACCGTGATGATAGCTGCTGCGCATGCCGCTATTGTTTTGCCCACATTTCTTTTGAACCAGCGGCCTGCCGCCCCACTTTTATTCGGTTTATTTGCAGCTGGACTGGATGAAGTACGAGCTCGTCCTAGCGGAACCACATTTGCTTGTATTTGTTCAGAGTACGTTTGAACGGCAGCAGCTTTTGTTTGCGCAGCGCCAGCTGCAGCTGTTGACTCCTTATTGAGCTCAGCAGCGTGCTTGCCTTGTTCTTCCCATTGCTCCCAAAGCGGCGATTGCTCAGAGGCTTGAAGCTGTTTCTCAAGACGCACCCAAGCAGCCGACATCTGCTCTTCTTCTTTTTTGTTTATTTCATCATTTTTTGTCATCTTGAACTCCTCCTAAAAGGTTTTGGCCTTTAAAGCTAGGTATAGCAGGCGCTGACGATCGCACTTCATTCATGAGACAAAGCTCCTTCTGCCTTATGCGCATGGCGCTTCAGCCTAGCCCCGGCTCTGCGCAGCATCGTACCTACCTGCGGCTGCCGCAGCTGGAGCTGCTCTGCGATTTCCGCATAGCTGTATCCTTCATATCGGAGCAGAAGCATTTTTTTGTCCCGTTCGGGCAGCGTATCCAGCCAGCCTCTAACCCGTTCCTGCTCGTCCTTATCAATCAACTGCTGTTCATTCGACTGAACCGCTTGCGGCTGTGCGAGTATGCTTTGTTCTTGCTTTTGCGTTAGAGCACGCTCTCGTGCTTTTTTATCCATATAATCATAAGCCAGCCTCGTTAATACGCGATGAAGCCAGCCTCCTATTGCTTCAGGCTGATCCGGTGGATTCCGGTAAAGCCTTAGAAATGTTTCCTGGGCAAGATCCTCCGCAGCTGCTTCATCGCGTATAAGTGCGACAAGCTTTCGTCTAACCGAAGGATAATGTGTATTAAACTGTTGACGAAACAAATCCGGCGCCGAATGTTCCATTCCGTTTACCTCCTTACGTTTTTTGCTCAAGCTATAAAGAAGACGATGCCTTCGATCATTTTGTAACACCTATCGCTCAACAATATTTTACCAAACAAATGTCATATTTATCGATAAGCCCAAGACGTAACGGTTATACGAAAATAAAACTGGACTAATTAAAAAACGCCTCCACGTTTGACGGGAGACGGAATATCCATCAGGCTTCCTTATTATGTTCCATATACAGCTGTACAAATCTCGGTGCCGCAACAGGAGGGCTATAAATATATCCTTGAGCAGCATCGCAGTGGTGGTCGTTAATAATCCGCAGCTCTTCCTCTGTCTCTACTCCTTCAGTCACAACCTTTAAATTTAAATTGTGAGCGATGACGACGACCGATTTAAAAATCATTTGTTTCTTATAATCGTTTACGATGCCGCTTATAAAGGATTTGTCGATCTTCAACGTGTGCAGCGGAATATTTTGCAAGTAGCTGAGCGACGAATACCCCGTTCCAAAATCATCAAGCGACAGCTTGACGCCAAGCTGCTGAAGCTCATGCAGTATGTTAAGCGTGTGAGCCGCATTATCCATAAAAATCGACTCTGTAATTTCCAGCTCAATTTGATGAGGCCGAATCCCTGCATCCGAAATGATTCTTTCAATCGTATGGACGATTTGTTTCTGCTGGAATTGGATCATCGACATATTTACACTGATTGAGATCTGCTGCAGCCCCATGCGCTCCCATTCTTTAATTTGCTGGCAGGCAGTAAACAGCACCCACTCACCGAGCGAAATAATAAAGCCGGTTTTCTCTGCAATCGGGATGAAATCAAGCGGTGACACCATGCCAAGCTCCGGGTGATTCCATCTAATTAATGCTTCCGCCCCATATATAGAGCCAGTAGCTAAATCAACCTTGGGCTGGTAATAAAGCATAAATTGGCCCAGCTCCAGCGCTTTGGACATGCTGCTCTCAAGAATAAGCTCCTTCTTCGTTACATCATTAATTGTAGGAGAATAGAGTTTGCAAGTATTTCGCTCTTTCTTCGCCACATACATCGCAATATCCGCTTCCTTCACCAGCTGGTCTGCAGTCGCAGGCGTCCATTCATGATGAATGCTCATTCCAATGCTTGCTGTAATATAAAACATCCGATCCTCAAGCCCTATTGGCTGGGAAATAGCCGACAAAACTTCCTCTGCTTTATGCATCGCTGCATGGAGAAAAGTAACTTGCTCTAGCAGCACGATATACTCGTCCCCCCCGAAGCGGAATACTTTCCCCGAGCTGCCGACGGTAATCATAATTCGATGCGCCATTTTCTGGAGCAATTGGTCACTCATCTTATGATCAAGCATATCGTTTATCATTTTGAACCGATCAAGGTCAATGAAAAGCAAAGCAATATGGCCCTGCATACTGCTCTGCTCAGCTGATACCCCTTCCATATAGCGATGATAAGCATAACGATTAGGAAGTCCTGTCATTAAATCATGTGTCGATTGGTATTCAATTAGATTCTCCGCTTCCTTGCGCTGGACGAGCATATGATTAAAATGGCTAGCCATATATTCAAACTCATCATTCGTATGAATGGTTAACTGCTGTTCTTCTCCTCCAATTGCGACAGCCGATGTTGCTTGTATTACTTTATAAATATTAACTAAGATGATTTTCCTAACAAGCAGCACCATGGCAATCGCCATTAAAAACAACGCAATACCTGTGATCAGCATCGATTCCCAAAGGCTTTTGTAGTAATTAGTCAGCATGTTCTTTTTTGGAATGATCGTTTCAATATGCCATAGCACATTGTGAACAAGAATCGGATGAAGCAATCGCAGTACGGTCTCCTTGTCTTTTGAGTCTCTTGTGTAGGCAATCCTTGAGTCCGTCCCTTTCATCGCCTCAAGCTCAGCTTTATTAGACCATAACCGATACGGTGTGTTCACAAGCTCAGGGTACTTGCCGTTAGCCAAATATTGGTTATCCGTCGTAATAATCGTGGAGTATCCTCCTAGCGGCCGGAAAGCTTCAATCTGTTTCTGCATCGATTCAAGTGAAATATCTGCTCCTACTATACCTAAAAACTCATTTTGCTCATTCAATAGAGGCAGCACAAGCGATATCATCATTATTGATTTGCCATCAACATCATAGGAATATGGCTCTATGAGTGAAAAGGATTTCGTAAGTTTAGGCGTTTGATAGAAGCTCCCTTTCTCTTTATCCTCATAATTTTCAATCGCCAGCAGTTGTATGGACTGGTCCTTGCGAACGACATAGGGAATAAAGCGCCCCGTAGCATCGTCATAGCTGTTTTTATTTTTGTAAAAAACATCTTTCCCGTCATAGGCATTAGGCTCCCATAACGTATAAACGCCTAATAGATCAGGATGCTTGATAAGCATTTGCCTCAATAGCTCGACTATGTATTCACGATTTTGCATCTGGTTTTTGCCCATTTGAGTCATGGTTACTTCAAGCGTTTCCAGCATCATCATCGTTTGATCCATCGTTTTAGTGAAAGGATTTATGTAGGCCATGGATTCCGTCTGTGCAAGAAGCTCGCTTTCGCGCAGGTTGGAATGATAAAGCTTGATGAGGTGAGCGGTTACCAATAGACCAAATGAAAGAATAACTAGCAGGCCTATGGAAAATATTAATTTTTGAGCGATGCTTAGTCTAATCTTTCTCATCCGATCTATCAGCCCCTTGTTGTCGGAGAAAGCAAAAAACGACGTAAAATGTCAAATTATGATACGGTTCTAGTATACTTGACATTTTGACCCAAACACAATGATAAAAATAGGATAATAACACTATATAATTCGACAAAAAACCACTTTTTTTCTTTATTTTCCGAAACAACAAGGGTCTATCGCATCTATTCATGTTTGTATGATATCTAGTAAAAAAGTCCAACACTTTTAATTTAAATCCATGATTTCCTGACGAAAAAAAGCCCCCTCTGTCTATGGCAGAGGAGGCAATGGGATAGCTGGCTTACACTTGATTTTGTTTGTTCTTCTCTTTAACATCGTTATCCTCATTGCTGCGGTCATGATCCTCTAAGCGATGGGGACGCTTGCCTTTACCGCCATGCAGCTTATAAAGCTCTTCGCGCAGCTGCTCCGACGTCTTGCCTTCTGTCTTAATGCCGTGTTCCTTCGCAATCTCACGCAAATGCTCCAGCCGCTTCGCTTGATGCTCAGCTTTAAAAGCTTCCCATTTATCTTTATTGGCAAGCTTCGCAGCCTCGACTTCCTTCTTCAGCTGGTCCACTGACTTGCCATCGGCTTTAATACCAAAATAGGTCGCTATTTCCTTCAGCTTCTCCAGACGGTAAGCCTCAAAATCTTTGCGGGTCATTTTGCCTTTGTAATGCTTATGCTCTTTGTCCATATCAGACTCTTTAGGGTGCAGAACCACTAGCGAAGCATCCGGCAAAGCCGTAACCGACTTCGCTGCCCATACGGGAGCGACTGAAAACAGTACAAGCAGCGCCACCATAGGAATAAACCATTTTCTAATCATTTGTTGCCACACCTTTCTATTACATTCGTGTTGCGGAGACAATGGTCATGCCTCGTCAGCATTATTTTGCCCAAGCAATCACAGGAATAGACATGATAATGGCAATTTTCGACATATCCCTACAGCAAGTTGATTATCCCTGCGTCTCTATGTTCAAGTGCTGCTCAAGCAGTTCCAGCTCATTTTGCAGCCATTCTTTGGAAAAATGCTCTCCGATAAATACCGCAACATCGTTTACATGTCCTTGCGGCTCGATTCTCATAAAATCAGATTCCTTATACGCATATTGGAACAGGAACCGACTAGGCGCATCCGTGAACGTCACAATCCCTTTTGCGCGGTAAATGTTAGCTGGAAGCTTTTGCAGCAGAGATTCAAAGGCTTCACTGCTCACAGGGCCGCGCCAATAATGCGTCACAACCATAACATGGTCATGCGAATGATGATGGCTGCTATGGTTGTGGCTGCTAAGGCTATCATCATGGGAGTGAACGCCATCGCCGTGGTCATGGGTACAGCCGGCAACTGAGCATTCTTGGCTGTCATGGCTATGACCATGCGCGGCTGATGCGCGCTCTTGTATGTCTAACGCTTCATCACTAGCATGCACAGGTGCTTGGAAATCCGTATTTCCAACTGTTTCAAGCCAGCTCCAATCGTCAATTGCGCAGCGCACCGTTGCTATAATTTGAGCATGGGCATTTAATTCCCGCAGCTGCTGCTGCGCTTCAACTAGCTGATCCGGCTCCAGCTTGTCCGCCTTATTTAGCAGCAAAATCGTAGCACATTTTATTTGCTCCAGCATCAGCTTGAACGTGCGACCCTTCCCGTCGCGGCTCCGCGCGAGCAGCTCAGGGCCATCAACAATCGTGATAACACTGCGTAGATCGATTTCCTTATACATTGCTGCCTCGGTTATCCCATCCAACGTCTCCATCGGATTGGCAGCACCAGTCGATTCAATGAAGATGACATCAGGCTTATGCTCGTCAATGAGCATGCTGATCTCCATCCCCAAATCGCCCCGCATCGTGCAGCAGATACAGCCGCTTAGCATCTCAGCCATCGGCACTTCATCCCCTACAAGCTGACCATCAAGGTTAATATCGCCCAGCTCGTTCATAATGACCGCCGGCTTCAATCCCTGCGCGGTGTAATAATCCAACAATCTTCTCAGCAGCGTCGTCTTCCCGCTTCCAAGAAAACCAGACAATAAATGAACCGGTATGTGTTTCTCTCTATTAGTCATTGTAAGTTCTCCTGTATGGACAAATTTTTAAACGCATATGAATATTTCTATTATATCGTAATTGTTACGTTCATTCATCTTTTCATAAGCAGGGCTCCAATTTAGCAAAAAAGAGGTATCCTAAAATCAATAAGCGCATATATGCGCTTACAGACAACTAACCCTGCCGTTTCGCACGCTGTAAGAACATATGCGTGCTTATTGCATCATTTCCCGCCTCGATCCTACGCCTCAGCAGCTCAATAAGCGCACATATGCGCTTACAGACCACAAACCTTGCCGTTTCGCACGCTGTAAGAACATATGCGTGCTTATTGCATCATTTCCCGCCTCGATCCTACGCCTCAACAGCTCAATAAGCGCATATATGTGCTTACAGACAACAAACCTTGCCGTTTCGCACGCTGTAAGAACATATGCGTGCTTATTGCATCATTTCCCATCTCGACCCTACGCCTCAACAGCTCAATAAGCGCATATATGCACCTACAGACAACTAACCTTGCTATTTCGTACGCTTTAAGAACATATGGGTGCTTATTGCATCATTTCCCGCCTCGACCCTACTCCTCAGCAGCTCAATAAGCGCATATCTGTGCTTGCAGACTACAAACCTAGCCTTTACTCTCGCTGTAAGAACTTATGCGTGCTTATTGCTTCACTTCCCGCCTCAACCCAACGCCAAAATTCGCCAGCCCGTCTTTTGCTAAAGAGTGCATCAACAGACAAAAAATAAAAAAATGGCGTCACAGAAATTAATCTCTGTGACCCCATCTCGCTGTGACCCCATCTTTTCAATATTGTTATCGAACTATCTCTACTGCGAATTTATCTATTTTGAGACAAACTCTACATTGAACTACTTTTTGAAGTTCTACTATTAAATTCACTTATGCCGCTTAATTAGTAGGTACCATCTTCAGAAGACGAACGATCAACACAACGGCTTCTTCTCTAGTAGCATTGGCTTTAGGCTCGAATTTTTGTCCACTCTTACCGTTAATAATCCCAGCGTTAGCTAGTGCGTTAATTTGATCTTCTGCCCAATTCGCAGTGATATCCTGGAATTTCGCTTCTGTACTCAAAAGGGAAATATCCAGCAGCCTTGCTAATAGTGCTGCAATTTCAGCTCTTGTAATTTCACGATTGGGATCGAAGCTGCCATCTGCATATCCTGTCATAATGCCGTTTTCCATTAAGGCCCTAATTGCTTTCTCCGCAAAGTGACCCTTAGCATCCGTCAGCTCTTGCGTTCCTTTAGCTGTGAATCCAAGTGCATTTACGAGCATTTGAGCAAACTCACCGCGTGTTACTTTCGCTTCACCACGGAATTTATCGCCTGCATACCCTTTTACTATCCCAGCCCGTGCAGCGAAATCAATGTCAGCAAAACTCCAAGAAGTTGATTTTACATCCTTAAAGGCTGTTGGAGCTGCTGCTTCAGCCTTTGCTTTCATTTCAGCTACAAATGCTTTATCCACTTTGTCGTTGTAAACAGGTTTGTTGACAACAGGCGTTGGCGTTGGTGCTATCGGTGTTGGTGTTGGCACTGTCGGTACACTCGGTCCTGTTGGCGCTGTTGGCGTCGGTGTTGGTACAACTGGCGCTGCATTCACTGTTACAGTATAAGCGGTCTTCGTCGTTGTATCCTGCGCTGTAACAATGACCTTGTTGCCCGTTACCAATGTGTCAGCTTCTTTTATTCCATCCGCCTCATAGACAACAAACGTGGCATGCTCTGCTGGAGTGATCGCATCAATAAACTCGGCTAATGTTGTTCCATATGGAATATTCGTTATCGTTTCATCAGTTGTACCGCCAGTGCTTACGCTTCCTATTGTCGAGGACAACGTTGACACCGTGCTTTTTGGCTTAATGTCCGCTATACCTACCGTCAACACTTGTATAGCAGATGCAGGATTTTCTGATGTTGCTGCTGTACGAACGGAGATCGTGTCTCCTGCTTGTACGCTAATATTATCAACAAAAGCAGCTGCAGCTGTTACTGCAACATAATTCCCATTATTGTGTTTGTACTCCATAACATCCGTAACGGCATTTAAACGCGTGGTGTCAGCGTTTGTTCCTGGCGATAAATTCCCCGTTGGCGGTGCAGCTTGCATCGTTACAGTATATACGGTATACCTTGAATTATCCTGCGCTGTAACGACGACCTTGATGCCTGTCTCTAAAGTTTCTGCCTCATTCTCGCCGTCCGCCTCATAAACTTCAAATGTAGCATAAGCTGCTGGCGTGATCGCTGCCTTAAATGCGGCTAACGTTGTTCCATATGGAATGTTCGTTATTGTTTCATCTTCAGTTCCACCTGTGCTTACTGTTCCTATTGTCGAAGTCAATGTGGATACCATGCTTTTTTGCTTAATATCCGCTAATCCAACCGTCAACACTTGTATAGCAGATGCAGGATTTTCTGGTGTTGCTGCTGTACGAACGGAGATTGTGTCTCCTGCTTGTACATTAATGTTATCTACAGAGGTCTGACCCGTTGCAATGGCTGCAAAATTAGTTGCCGTCACAAAATCAATATCATTTCCGCTATTGTATTTATACTCCATCTTATCTGTCACCCCATTCAAACGCGTTGTTCCAACGTTTGTTCCTGGTGACAAATTCCCTGCTGGCGGCGCTGCTTGCATCGTTACGATGTATGTGGTCTTCGTCGTTGTATCCTGCGCTGTAACAATGACCTTGTTGCCCGTTACCAATGTGTCAGCTTCTTTTATTCCGTCCGCCTCATAGACAACAAACGTGGCATGCTCTGCTGGAGTGATCGCATCAATAAACTCAACTAACGTTGTTCCGTAAGGAATATTCGTTATCGTTTCATCTGCTGTTCCGTCAGTGCTTACATCTCCCAGTGTCGAGGTCAACGTTGAGACTGTGCTTTTAGGCTTAATGTCCGCTGAACTAACCGTCAACACTTGTACAACAGATGCAAGGTTTTCTGATGTTGCTGCTGTACGAACGGAGATCGTGTCTCCTGCTTGTACGCTTATGTTATCAACAGAAGTTGTACCCGTTGCAACCGCAACGTAATTCTCGCTATTGCGTTTGTACTCCATCTTATCTGTTACGCCATTCAAACGCGTCGTTTCTGCGTTTGTTCCTTGAGACAAATTCCCTGTTGGTGCTCCTGCTTGCACCGTTACGGTGTAGATGGTCTTCGTTGTTCTATCTTGCGCTGTTACGATGACTTTATTGCCTGTCTCTAATGAATTCGCTTGGTTTATTCCATTCGCCTCATAGACTTCAAAAGTCGCATCGGCTGCTGGTGTAATTGCTTCCTTAAACTCAGCTAACGTTGTTCCATATGGAATGTTCGTTATCTTTTCATTTGCTGTTGTGCCAGTACTTACTGTTCCTATTGTCGAGGTCAGCGTGGATACCGTGCTTCTTGGCTTAATGTCCGCTAGACCTACCGTCAATACTTGTGCAGAAGATGCCGGTTTATCCGATGTTGCTTTTGTACGGAGAGACAGCACATCTCCCACTTGTACGCCTAGGTTGTCAATAAAAGCAGAACCCGCTGCAATCGCCATATAAAGCCCATTATTTAGTTTGAGCTCCATTTCATCGGTAACACCGTCCAAACGTGTGGTGTCAACGTTTGTTCCTGGTGATAATTTCCCCGTAGTTGGTGCTTCTGCTGCTCCTATTATTGTGTAGCTCTGAATCATAACTTCTTTATATGCCGTCCCTTTAACTGCAATTGCTTTAATCGTCATATCTTCCGTCACTACAATAGGTGAGCTGTATCGTGTACTGCTCAGCGTCGGCACATCGCCGTTCGTCGTATAATAAATGGATGCGCCTATTGTCCCACTGCTAAGCTCCACCTCTGTCTTCCAATCAACTGCCCCTTCTTCTACATCCGCTGTAGGAGTTTCTGCCAAGAAAACTTGCAGTTGAGGATAGTTCCCCTCTTTTATAAACCACTCTGAGTTAAAGTCCCAATTCGTGAATGTGGATTCTGTTTTCATCTCAGCAGTTGACCGAGGTGCTCCTTTTCCTGAATTATCATATTGTTTTGAAATCTCTCTATCATAGAAGCTATCAACGTCTACGCTAGCGTCTGCACCTCCATAAGTACCGCCCACTAACCCCCCGCTAGGATAGGCAGTTGCGACATAACCTGCAGCAAAACTGTTTGTAATCGAACCTCTATATTCAAGCCCTACTAAACCGCCTAACTGAGAAGTGCCTGAAACATTGGTTATGGAATAGCTATTGAGAATTTTTGCTTCTTCTTTGTACCCTACTAGACCGCCTACATAATGTGTCCCTTTAACGTCGCCTGTAACATAACTGTTCGACACTGCTGATGAAGAGCCCCTTAAACCGCCCACTAAACCACCAGTAAACATTCCACCTATAATATCCACATTTTCTAACCCTATATTTTTTATAAAAGAACCTGCAGCCACTTGTCCGAAGAAACCGACAAAATTTTCGTTGCTATTCGTTCTCAGTCCCGTAATCACATAACCATCACCATCGAAGGTGCCGTAAAAGTTACCGAAGGGCTTCCAAAACTGTCCATCATTGTACCCTCCTTCACCTTCAGAAAGATAATCCGTTAAATCGATATTACTGCCGAGCTTGAAATTTTTGGAATAATAATTCCGCACGCTATCTAACTGCTCAGGTGTCGTAACGATATAAGGATCATCAACAGATCCAGTTCCGCCACTAAAGCCTGGCGCCGCAAATACCTGTGAAGCATTCGTCAAAGGCCCAAATAATGAAATAATTAATGCGAAACACATGACTCGTATTAGAATACTTTTTACCTTTTTCCCAACTAGCATTGATCCTTGTGCCATACGAATAGTTCACTCCCAAATCATGAATAAGATATAGTTGCATACGGGCTTTAGCATAAATGCTAGGCTTTTAAAAAAACACCAACTAAAGTTAGTTTTGCGCAAATAAAGTCGAAAAAGCCAGTATCCACGCGCATTTTGGCGTCGACTAGTAGTCAATTTATCCCATATAAGCAATAACCCCAAACGAATGGCGCCGTACTTTTTTTGAAGCTCCATTAGATATTCACGATCATCTGCATCTGCTAAATATAATGATAGAATCAGAAAAAAACGGTATCCTCCCCAGCGGGATGATACCGATTTTTTTTTTACTATCCTCTAACTAACCTTTAACTGCTCCAGCTGTCATCCCTTTCATGACCTGCTCCTGAAATGCCAGATAAGCAATGATCGTTGGAATAACAGCAAGTGCCATCGCTGCCATCGTAAGCTTATAGTCTGTGGAGTAACCTGTTGCAAATATGGATAAACTGAGCGGCAGCGTCTTTAAGCCAGGGTCACTAATAAAGACGAGCGCAAAGGAGAAATCATTCCAATATCTCAAGAAGGCTAGGATACCAACTGTCGCTAGAGCCGGAAGGGACAAAGGAAGCATCATACGAAGGAAAATTCCCCAGTAGCCAGACCCGTCAATCATCGCAGCCTCTTCAATTTCTTTCGGAAAGGTATTCATATAAGCCACACAGACAAAGATGGCAATCGGCATCTCGAACGCTGTATAAGGCAAAATCAATGCCGCATAAGTGTTCAAAATATCGATCTTGTTCATTAATATGAACAGTGGAACGAGTGTGCTGTGAATAGGGATGAGCATGCCGAGCATAAAAATGCCCATTACGAGCAGCTTGCCTCTAAACTGAAAGCGTGATATCACATACGCGCTTAATGCACCCATTACAAGTGTAATGACAAGCGCAGTTAAAGTAACAATGGCCGAGTTCATGAACGCAGTGCCCATATCTGCAACTTCCCAAGCACGAGTGAAGTTGCTCCAATTCCAAATGTCCGGCAGGCCGAACGGGCGCGAGTAAAATTCCTCATTTGTTTTAAAAGCGCTAATAAACAGCCAAATGAGCGGATATAGCGTGACTAAGGCGTATACGGTAAGACCAATGGATTGCAAGCTTCCTCTCAGCTTGCGCAGCCCTGTTCCTAAACTTGCGGAGGAGGCTGAGTGTGAAGCGCTAATTGATGGCGTAGTCATACTGTGGGTCCCCCTCCATTATTTTTTTGATTTCATTAAATATTGGCTTCCCGCTACGAGAACCAAGCTGATGATGATGATCATGGTGGATACTGCACTGCCATAACCGAAGCGATAGATCGAAAATGTATTATTGTACATGTACGATGCCAGCAGCTCCGTCGAATTCGCCGGTCCGCCGCCTGTCATAACATAAATAAGATCGAATGCTTTAAGGCTGCCGGATATACAGAGCACAACGGCTACTTTAATCGTATCCCAAATCATCGGAAGCTTGATCGAGAACAGCTTGCGAGAGCCTTTTGCGCCGTCAATCTGAGCGGCATCATCAATCTCACTCGGAATATTTTGCAAAGCGGCAATAAACATGATGAGATATGGACCAACATTCAGCCAAATGATTGGAACCATGATGGCATACATCGATATCGATGGGTCAGACAACCACTGCTGTTTCCAACTGCTTAATCCCAAGGTGTCGAGCAAAAAGTTCAGTACACCAATTTGCGGATGATAAATGTATCCCCAGATGATACCGACTACAACGGAAGAAAGCACCATTGGCATAAAGATGGAAGCTCGGATAAACTTTTGGAACCAGCCGTTTTTGAGCAGTACTAAGGACAAGACCAATGCAATCGGCACCTGACCGAAAACAGACGCAGCAACAATGAGCAGATTGTTTTTGAACGAATGCCAGAACAACCGGTCTTGAATAACCTCTTTATAGTTGTCCAGTCCAATAAACCGCATCTCACCAATGCCTTTCCAATCAAAAAAGCCATAATAAGATGACCATAGTATCGGTACGATAACAAAAAAGATGAAAAGCGCAAGCGCCGGAAGAAGCAGCAAACCTRCTTCGTAAGCATAAGCCAAGGTTTGCGCAGCAAACCTACTTCGTAAGCATAAGCCAAGGTTTGCGCAGCAAACCTRCTTCGTAAGCATAAGCCAAGGTTTGCGCAGCAAACCTGCTTCGTAATGCTAGTAAGAGCACGGGGATTTCCTGACAGCTTCGGCATGCGATCCTATTCGCAGCTTCCAGTTGTGCTTGCTGTAAAGGACTTCAGCTTGCCGATCTTCATGCAATCAGGAATCCCTGTACTCAATAACCTAACTACCGAGCAGCTATGTTACTTTCCTAGCGCTTTCRCTTGCGCCTCTTGGATTTTTTTCGCGATGTCTTCCGGTTTGCCACCCATCAACAGCTCCTGTAGTCCATTGTTCACGGCTTCAGCTCCTGCAGAAGTCAGCTTGCCATCATACACCGGCGTCATCTTCACACTGTTCACAAGCTCATATACTTCGCTAAAGATTGGAGAAACTTTGCTCTTATCCAGCTCTACTTTGTAGCTGACAAGCTGATTGCTCTCAAGCGTACGTTTTTGCGCTTCTGGTCCTGACATCGCATAGATGAGTTCAAATGCTGCATCCTTTTTCGGACCAATCGCATCCTTGCCTAGACCCATGCCGACACCAACGACGCCAGATAGAGAATTAGGATCGCCTTTTCCACCTGGAATGGATGGAAGAACCGTTGCGCCCATCGCTTTAAGTGCATCTTCTGAAGCGTTGGAAGCTAGATTCGACAATGCCCAGCCGCCGTCAATCATCATCGCAGCTTTGCCTTGCGCAAACATTTGCTCCATTTGCGTGTTGTCGATTGCATTAAATCCGTCTTGGAATGCACCTGCAGTTCCTAGCTGCTGCATGTAAGTTAATGCCTGTACAAATTCAGGGTCCGTAAATGCCGCTCCATCTTGGCTTGCTGCTTTCAAGAACCACTCCGTACCAGTTACACGGTCAGCCAACGAGCTGAAAATACTGGATTGTGCGAGCCATGCCGCTTTATTGCCTAGAGCGATTGGCGTAATATTTTTGCCTTTCAGCACGCTAATTGCATTCAACAGCTCATCCCATGTTTTTGGGACAGTAAGGCCATTTTCTTCAAGAATCGTTTTGTTGTAGTATAGAATCGATGTTGGAGACAAGCCCATCGGAGCGCTATAGATGTTGCCATCTACTGTGAAAGCGTCGAAGGAATTAGGCATGAAACCTTCTTTCCATTCTTGGTGGCTGTCAATCAGCTCATTAACGGGCTGAATAAGTTTCCCTGCTGAAAATTCCTGTGTCATAGAGCCATTGGATAAAATGAATACATCCGGCATTTCATCTGCCGCAGCGACCGTTTTTAGACGCGTCTTGTAACCGTCTGGCGGGATCGCTTGAATATCGAGCGTAATGTTCGGATGATCGGTCTGGAACTGCTGAATAATCGAACGCATCGTTTGCGCTCTAAGATCGTCACCGGTAAAGTTATGCCATAGGCTTAGCTTCACTTTCTCAGCTGCCGGCTCACTGCCGTCCTCATTTTTTTTGCCGTTATTGTTTGTTCCGCCGCACGCTGCCAAGATAGAAATCATTAGAGTGACCATAATTGCAATTGTTAGTGTCTTCTTCATGTCATGTTTCCTCCTTGATATTTGTCTTACCTCCGAGTATAGGGAATCATAGGCGACATGGGCAGGGGACAGAACTCAGGAGTAGGGTAGATAAACTTCAGCTTCTCGTCCGGTATTCCGAAGGTGTAAAACCCGTAAACCGTTTAAACAATTGGCTAAAATATTTCATATCCGTATAGCCCACGCGGCTTGCAACCTCACTCACCTTTATCGGTGATTCATCCAAAAGCCGCTTGGCGCGCTCCACTCTCATGCGAGTTACAAATTCAATGTAGGTATGGCCCGTCTCACGCTTGAATACCTCGCTGAAGTGGTTTGGATTCAAATGAACATGCTTGGCAACCTGCTGCAATGTGAGCTCTTTATCCAAATGATCATGAATATAGGCAATCGAACGCTTAATGTAAGGTATGCCTTCCTGTCCAATCGTCTCACGGTACAGCATCATCAATTGGTGAAGCTGCTCATACAGCAATCCAACTCCGTTATCGGTAATTGGCGAGGGGGAAATGCTGTTAACAAACTTCTCTTTGGAGAGGGCAGCAGATTCTCCAAAAGAGGCAATGACTCGCTCTACCCAGCGGTGGGCAGAAATTTGGACGGATTGAAGAAACTTCTGCAAGGAATCCGGCGTCGTATCTCCATCTTTAAGCTGGCGTTCGATGAGCTCTTGAACCCATTGGTAAAGCTGCGTGTTCGATCCGTTCTGGAATAACGCAGTGAGCTTTCCTTCTTCCTCCTGCGAGCAGACAGTACGTCCGCCTCGGCGTCCCTTTATATCCTCGTATGCGAGCAGTCCTTCTTGGCCAATAATTCCTTTGAACAAAAAAGCATAAGAAGCCTCCGTGTACGAATCCTGAAGCTTATGCCAGTCTGAAACAACCGTGCCTGTTGCCCCGAACAATTTGCATTTCAGCTTCCTTGTTACCCTCTCCATCAATCTAGCGAGCTGTGATTGATCTGCTCGCATGCTTTCATGCCTAAGAAGAATGACGAGACTATCTTTACGCAAAAGCGCCTCTCCATCTATCAGCTCGCTTATCATATTGTGCACGGCAAACAGCAATAAATAGCCGTGTCCCGATTCATTTCCCCAGCCTTCAGCCGAGACAATTACCGTTTGATAAAAAAAGGTTTCGTTCAATCGCAGCTTCGGCAGAAGCTTCGCCGCTTTCTCTGCGGAGTGATTGTCAATTTCCGTATCCGCAATCAGCCTCTCAAGCAATCTGTCGCGTAGCTGGTCTTTTTTTAGTGCCTCCCACTTTTGCAGAATTCGCATCTTCGCTCCATTTACCGCTCGGATGATTTCATCCGGACGGCTCGTTTTGAGCAAATAATCTCCTGCTCCTTCTCGAATCGCCTGCTGGGCATAGGAAAATTGATCGTAGCCTGTCAAAATAATGACCTCACTATCAGGCAGCAGTCTCCTGACATCTCCCGCAAGCTCTAGTCCGCTGCGTCCCGTCATTTGAATATCCGTCAATACAATTTCCGGCTGCTCCAATTCCAGACGAGCAAGCGCCTCCTCGGCTGATGCTGCCGGCTGCAGCAGCTCATAGCCAAGTTCTGCCCATTTTATAACGGTGCTCAAACCAGTTCGAATAATGACCTCATCATCTACGATTAACAGCTTCATTAGGCTTTGCCTCCTTCGTGTAACATCGGGATCGAGAAGGACACGCGTGTCCCTATTCCGTCCAAGCTTTCAATGCGCAAGCCTGCTTCTGCCCCGTAATGCAGCTGCAGCCGCTTATGAACGTTGCGAAGTCCATAGCTGCCGCGATCTAGGCGATCACGTTCTTTTTTGCGATCATCCGGTCCGTGGAGCTCTTTATATATAGCAGCCAGCTTAACCGAGTCGATGCCAACGCCTGTATCTTCTACAGCAAAGGACATAAACAATCCTTGCATATGTGCGGTTACTTTGATCAAACCAGCTTCAGCTTTTTTCTGAATACCATGAATAAGTGCATTCTCAATTAAAGGCTGCAGCAGAAGCTTCAGCATCGTTAAGTCCATTAGTTCCTGATCGGCCTGAACGATAAACTCAAACTTGTCCGGGAAGCGGATCGACTGAATATTGGCATAATGGCCGGCATGCGCCACCTCCTGCTCAACCGAGCAAAACTCCTCGCCATTGTTTAAGCTGAATCGCATAAAATCACTTAAGCTGCCTACCATATCGGCCGTCTTCTCATCTTGATTCATGAGCGCCATCCAGTGGATAGAGGATAGAGTATTGTACAAGAAATGAGGATTGATTTGCGCTTGCAGCGCATGCATATCCGCTTCTTTTTTTGATGATTCCTCCAGCTTTACCTGCTCCGTCAAACCTTCAATTCGCTCGCTTAGCTTATTGTAGCTTCGCACGAGCTGTCCTACCTCATCCATCGTTTCCACCGGATACGTTTGCATCGGCTCTTCCGGGTTCGAGTGCTTTAGAAACTGTGTCAGCATAATAAGCGGATTGGTCACTCGTTGAACGAAGTATAGAACGAGCACGGCCACGAGCAGCATCGAAAAAATAATGACGATCGCCATCAGCTGCAGGACATAATTATTTTGAGCTTTGTATTCTGTGAAGGGCATGACGCCCGTCAGCCGCCAGCCTACATCAGCAACCGTGTCATAGAGTATGGTCTGTTTACTTTCACCATGGCCGTAGTTGAGAGTTCCTGCATTCCCTCTTATCGTCAAGCCTGGCAGCAGAGCTTCCATTGTCATCATTGACCTGCTTTGATCACTGCCGGACAAGATTTGTCCCTTCTCATTGGACAAAACGACATAGCCCCCCGCTGAAATGCCCGCCTGATTCATCAGCTTGGAAACAGCTTCTTCGTTAAGGCTAATGACTAACGTTCCAATTTGTTTGAAGCTGTTCAGACTGCGAATCGGCCTGACGAGTGAGATCACCTGCTTCACCCCAGCTGCTGTATCCGTCTCGTAGCGGCTCGTCCACCATTTTGCACTAGATTGATAATGCTCAATATCTTCTCCAGTCAGCTCGGATAATTCCGTCTCAAAAATCGTTGTATTTGAAACGGGATGGGACTGGCTTTGCGGATAAATCGTGATGTCCGAAATATACGATTTGGAGAACACCAGATTAGATAGAAACTCAATCATTTGCGTTTGTTTAACTGCATTTTCTCCTGAACTGCTCAAATATTGCTGTACATCCTTTTGCCCAATCAAAAATAAGGACATATTCTCGATATCTTGAACGATAAATTCGAGATTCGTACCCGTCTGACGCAATAGGCTCTTGCCCGATTGCTTTGCCTTCTCTTCCGTAGCTGTCGCTGCCATGTTGTAGGCAAATAAGCCCAGCGCGAGCAGCGGAATGAGAACCGATAGCAGCAGCAAAAAGGATAACTTACGCTTTAATGAGCTACTAATCCAGCGCATCTCTCATCCCCACTCTCCTTTTCTCGTATCAATAAAAAGTTTAAAAACATCCTATCACACTTTTTTTTAGGTTAACAGATTTTTTGTTTGATTTTTCGAGTAAGTCGTAGTACCATGTGGGCAATGAGGCTTTAAGAAAGTGGAGAGTGAATGCAAGTGGAATCGATATCTCAAGAATTACTATTTTTGACGGAGATGGCCAAAGGAATAACCGCTCAGTTTGGAGACAATTGCGAGGTCGTTGTGCATGACTGGTCAAAGCCTGTAGACAGCACCATTGTTGTCATCGAGAACGGCCACGTCACCGGAAGAAATGTAGGAGATCCCGGCACGAATCTTGGACTGGAAATTATGAGAGGCACCTCCGAGGGTGATAACCGCCATAATTATGTTACCCAGACGAAGGATGGACGTATTCTCCGTTCGACCTCCATGTATGTAAAAAATAACGCCGGCACCATCATTGGAGCGCTCTGCATCAACTTCGACATTACCGATCTGATGGTTGCCGAGAAAACGCTTCAATCGCTGACAGCGAGCGGACTACAGCCGGTTCGAGAATCGTTTGTCAGCAACGTGAACGACCTGCTCGATACGCTCATACAGGAAGCGCAGGTCACGATTGGCAAGCCGCCAGCTGCCATGACCAAAGAAGATAAAATTAAAATCATTCAATTGCTTGATCAAAAGGGTGCTTTTCTCATTAAAAAGTCAGGCGAGAAGGTTTGCAGCTATTTGAGCATTTCAAAATTTACGTTATACAGCTATTTGGAGGAATCCAAAGGCGTAGATAGCGATGAAGGAGCAAGCGAATGAGCGAAATATTGAACGTACGCAAAGATGAGGAAGCCTTGCTTAAGCTAGAAACACCATGCGTTGTCATCGACAGTGATGCTGTCGATAACAACATTGCTGCAATGGCAGAGGCTATCGCGAAACGCGGCGTAAAGCTTCGTCCCCATGCCAAAACACATAAGCTGCCGGAAATGGCCTCAAGGCAGCTCGCGGCTGGTGCCATCGGCATCACCGTAGCCAAAATTTCCGAAGCAGAGATCATGGCAAGCGGCGGCATTTGTGATATTTTTGTCGCTTATCCGTTAGTGGCCAAATCCAAGCTTGAACGTGCAGCTCGGCTCAGTCTATCCGGCGTCCGTATAATTATCGGAGTCGATAGCTTGGAGGGTGCGAAGCGCATTTCTGAGACAGCCGTGCGTGAAGGCGCAGTGCTGGAAGTACGCCTTGAACTGGAAACGGGACTTCGCCGTACAGGAGCTGCGATCGATAAAGCCGTGGAGCTTGCGAAGCAAATCAATGATCTTGACGGCATAAAGCTTAGCGGTATTTTCACCTATCGAGGGGCTATGGTCGGCGGAGCATCGACGCTCGATTTGGAAGCAGCCGGCCATGAAGAGGGTCGCTTGATGGTTGAGGCTGCTGCAGCTCTACGGAGCGCAGGCATCGCCATTGAGGATGTAAGTGTAGGCTCTTCGCCTACTGCGCTGTTCGCTGCTGAAGTTGACGGCATCACTGAAGTTCGTCCCGGTACTTACATTTATCAAGACCGAATGCAGGCAGCTTTCGGAACATGTGCGCTTGAGGATTGTGCCGGCGTTGTGCTGGCTACCATTGTCAGCAGGCCCTATGAAGATTTAATCATCATTGACGGCGGCAGCAAAACATTCGCAACGGACGTGCAACCGGGCAATTCACCTTTATTCCTTAAGGGCTTCGGCCATATCATCGGAGATTCTGAAGCGATTTTGGAGCGAATGAATGAGGAGCACGGCATGATTCGTGTACAGCCGGATTCCGCCTATCAGGTAGGCGACTTGGTGCAAATCATCCCCAATCATATATGCAGCAC
>NZ_JBFRDK010000025.1:0-51428 GCF_052113545.1 Paenibacillus sp. TAF43_2 | reverse complement strand
GCCTCTTGCATGTGCCTTGAATCGTTTCCAATATGCCGCTCGTATAGCGATAGGCTCTAACAAAATCCAAATTGCTGGAACTGGTATCAGCAGATAACTCATCAGAGCTTTTCGGTTGAATCAGCCAGACGATCTTTGACAGCTCAAATACAACGGAATAGCTTCTTACCTGTGCAGACAAATATTCGTCGCCAATATTTTGCAGCGCATAAGTTAATAAAGCTTTATCCGGCGCAGTGAACATTTCCTTCCATACATCGACTCTGGCAATAAGTACATAAACCGGCAGGGCAGCATCGAGCGGAATATTTAATTCATTGAAGGCCTGCTTCAACTGATTCTCCGCTGCATGCTTGCCCTGCAAAAGCCCCCATATATACTCTTTTTGCAGTGAGGGCAATGCCAGTCTCATACTGGTTTGCGCTCTCGTAATCATCTGTACTTGATCCTGTTCCTCTTCTATTTTCTCGATGGCTCGTTCGACAGACTGGATGATTTTCTCGTCGCTTTCTATTTTCAGAATATAATCAAAACCACCGTAAGTAATGGCGTTTCTTGCATATTGAAAATCGTTATATCCCGTTAGAAAAATAACTTTGCAGGCAGGCCACTGTACCTTTATTTCCTGCAACAGCTCGATTCCTTCTATTCCCGGCATTTTAATGTCGGATACGACGATATCCATGCGATGCTGGGATAATACGTCCAATGCTTCTTCCCCTGAATAAGCTTTCATCACTTCGAGCTGCAAATGCTCTGTCTGCTCGAACAGCTCTACTAATCCATCAACAATAATGGGCAGGTCATCTACAATGAGCAGTCTGTACATGATGCTTCCTCCTCTAGCTTGCACTCAGTTTGATTGTGACCATCAATCCGCCTAAATCAGATCTTGACAGCGCAAGGCCGTAATCCTCTCCGTAACGCAGTTGAATTCTACGATGCACATTTATAATTCCTGTTGTTTCCTCGATATGATTTCTAGAATGCCGCAGCTTCTTCTGAAGCTGTTCAATCTCATTATCCGTAATGCTCTGGCCATTATCTTCTACATAAATCGTGAATTCATTTTCCGTTTGGTCACTGTGTACCTTCAATTCACCGCGCTGTACCATATTGCCTAAAGCATGCTTATAGGCATTCTCAATAATAGGCTGCAAAATAAGCCTTGGTACGTGAATAGCTGGGACATCTCCTGCAAAAGAAACCTGTATCCGTTCCCCGTAACAGATCGATTGCATGTCAACATAAGTACGCGAATGCTCTACCTCAAGCTCAAGAGGGATCTCATCCTCATCATCGCGAGTAATAAACTGAAAGTATTGCCCAATGTATAAACAAAATTGATAGGCCTTCTCCTTCTGACTGTCCAATTTAATTAACCGGCACAGAACAAAAAAACAGTTATATAAAAAATGAGGATTAATTTGCGATTGCAGTCGTTTCAGCTCCGAACGCTGATTCCGAATTTGCTGCTCGTAATTTTCCTTAATTAACGTATTGAGCGATCGTACCGTGTCATTAAAGGCTTTGTACAAATATCCGAATTCATCTCCTCCACGGTCAATCACAATCGGCTCCAGCCTATTCTGCTGAACACGGCGAAAGGCTTGCACCAGCTTCATTAGAGGCCGGTAAATAAAGCGCAATAGGAAATAGGTGAAAAATAAGACGATACCTACCGAAAGAGCACAAGCCCATAAAAATAATGTTCTGTACATTTGCAATGATCCAAGAACCTTCTCTTCAGGAATACAGGTAATCGAATAGGAATTCCAAAGCGTAGAATATTTATACACTGTAAGAAAGCGCTTACCATTGTAGATAACCGTTTCGTAACCTTCATTGGACTTTGATTGCTGCTTTTTAACAGCCAAAGCTTTCATTTGCCCCAGTAAAGCCGGGTCTACCCCGCTTTCAATTTCCCAGCCGCGTTCTAAATTAAGAAGCACGCTGTGTCCGTCTCTAGTTCCGCCAATTTGCGATAACGTTTCCTTTATTTTGCTCGTTGAGAGCTCAACCCCTACAATATATAGCGGATTTTTCACAGTATTAGTAGGATATTGCATCGTTATAAACAATCGGTTTCCCCAATAAATGAACGGTTCTTCATACAATTTCACATTAGCCTGCATCGCGGTATACTCCGATTCATTCAAAGAGGTCTCAAAGTCATTGCTCAGAATCGTGCGCTTGATTAATGGAATATACGCCTTTGCTTCTTTAATAAACGGACTTGAATTTTTCATAAGCTCAAGCCTTCGCTGGATATCCAATATTTTGCGCGAACGCTCATATGAGCTCATGTCATTGCCCGTTGTAGCAATTTCCATTAAATCTTTGTCCATCACATAGTTCGGCAAGTAACGGCTAATTCGATCCGCTTCCTTGTCGAGAGAGTCCATATAAAACCTAGTCGTATTCAGTATCGATTCTGAGATCTCGCTGCGAATATTTTCCGAGCCCTTCTCTATAATCATCCAAGTAATGGCCATCAGCGGCAGCAAGGCCGCCAAAAAGGCAGCCATAATTTTTTTGAAAATGGAGGAATCATGCAAAAAGAATAGGTTTTTCATCGTTTTTACTCCTGCTAGTAGTAGTAGACCCTTCCGGCACTATTCTTTTACGCTCCCCATTACGATTCCTTTGATGAAAAACCTTTGCAAAAAAGGATACACAATCAGAATCGGAAATGCTGCGACAAAAATTTGTGCCGCTCGGCTTGTGCGATCAGACAGCTTGAGCATTAATTCGGCATTCTCCGCTTTAATAAAGCGGAAATCCATCTTGATAATGACCGTCTGCAGAAACGTCTGAAGCGGATAATTCTCAGTATGATTCATATACAGCATGCCGTCAAACCAACTATTCCAATGCCCCACCATCGTAAGAAGTCCCGTCGTTGCCAAAGCTGGTAACGATAGCGGTACATATATTTTCCATAATGTAGTGAAATGACCTGCACCATCTATACGCGAGGATTCCTCTAGTTCTTTAGGCAAATTACGATAGAAGTTAAGCAATAAAATAACATTAAACACCGGAATAGCCGTTGGCAGGACGAGCGCCCACATCGTATCGATTAAACCTAGCGATTTTACAGTCAAATATGAAGGAATCAGACCGCCGCTGAACAAAATCGTAAACACGAATAACCATGCATATAAGGTTCTAAGCCGAAATTGACGGGGATCTTTGGATAATGGATAAGCGGTTATAATCATCAAAACCATACTAATGGAGGTTCCTAGAACAACGCGCTGAATCGATACCCAGAACGCACGCAAATATTCCGGTTTTCCAAATACATTATCATAAGCCGCAGTGGTGAATTCAACCGGCCATAAAATAACCTTCCCAGCAGCCGCGGCAGCTCCAGAGCTGAATGAGATCGCCAAAATATGAATGATTGGCATGAGGCATAAGAAGGATGTCAGCATGAGAAAAGTAAAGTTGCACGCTACAAATAGCCGTCTGCTAAATGATCGGTTTGTAATCACGTAATGTCTCCCTTCTGAATTACGAACGCATCGTTAGAAAATGCGGTAATTCGCTACACGATAAGCTAACAGATATGAAAGAGAAATGAATATAAAAGAGACGATAGATTTCAATAAGCCTACTGCCGTGGCGAAACCGAATTGCGCTTGCTGCACACCCATTCGATAGACAAAGGTGTCAATAATATCTGCGCTTTCATAGACAGGCGGACTATACAAATTAAAGATTTGTTCGAAGCCAGCGTTGAGTACATTCCCGATATTAAGCGTAAACATAAGTACGATAATCGGCATCATTCCAGGCAGTGTGACATGGAAGGTCTGTTTGATACGCCCTGCACCGTCAATTTCGGCTGCTTCGTAAAGCGAGGGATTGATGCCCGTCAGCGCAGCCAAATACACAATTGTACCAAATCCAAACTCCTTCCATACATCCGAGGCGACCATAACATAAGGAAACCAATCATTGCTCCCTAAGAAAAAAATAGGTTTTATCCCGAACAAGCCTAATATTTGATTGAAAACGCCTGAGGATGGAGAAAAAACATCAACGATAATTCCGCTCAGCAGTACCCATGATAGAAAATGAGGCAAGTAAACGAGCGTCTGAAACGTCCGTTTTATCCATTCTCTCCGCAGCTCATTAAGCAATATCGCAATCGTGATCGGTACAATGAGACCTACTATGATTTTCATCACGGCGATATAGACCGTATTAAAGAAAATACGCCCGATATCAGGGTAATCAATCAATAGCTGAAAGTTTTTCAGTCCAATGAAGGGGGACCCGAATAACCCTTTGTTTGGTACATATTTCTGAAAAGCCATCATGATGCCGACCATCGGGACATAGCTAAAAATCAAAACCAAAACGATTCCCGGAAGCAGCATCAGATGAAGAGGCCATTCCCTCTTCCACATCCGTGTCAGTACATTCAAGCCATTCACCTCGTTGTTTAAGGTTAATAAAAAGAGGGATTGCTTCAACCAATCCCTCTACTCATTCGTTTTGCAATTATTTCAGAGCAGCGTAAAACTCGTTTACTTCTTTTGTAATTTCATCGCCGCCAAGCTTTTTCCATTCCACGACGAATTTATCGAATTCATCCACCGATACTTGATTCATGATGATTTTGAAGAAAACTTCATCGCGCTTCTTGAGCAAAATTTCTTGTCGGTCTACCATAGTCGGAGTAGGCGCGCCGTAAAATTTATTTTGCAAATATTGCTTATTCTTCTGGATTTCCGGTACATGAGAGAACGCGCCGCCTGGGCCTGAAATCAAATACTCCCACCACATGCTCGTATCGCCGTCAACATACTTCATTGCCCGCTCATACCGCGTTTTATGATCCTTCGTCACCAAAATGCTAGTGTCTTTATTGGCAATCGCTTTTGGCAGTATTTCGCCGTTGTTATCCAGTTGTTTACCTACGCGCAGCGGACTAAGCAGCCAGTAGTTGTTGCCCTTCTCTTTCAAGTCTTTACCGAATTCATATACCTTTTGCTCATCGGTTGGATGATTATCGACGGCAATCCACTGGTTCAGCAGCTTAATAACGCCTTCTGGATGCTTCGCCTTCTTGGAGATGACATAATATTCATCAACACCCAGCCCGATTTGGGATAATGCAGGGCTGCTGTCTACTGTTGGAATCGGGAATGCCCCCCACTCCTGAACCACTTTACCGTCCTTCACAGCACCTTTCACAAGCTGAGCTGGTGTCCAAGATGCGCCATAAACCATACCAATGCTATTGTTGTAAACGAGTTCTGATGCTTTCTCCACATCTTTTACAGCAAACTCAGGATCAATCAGCCCTTTTTTGAACATATCCTGCAGTGCAGCAAGCGCATCCTTTACTTGCGGCTGAATGTCGCTGTTAACCAAGCCGCCTTTGCCATCTTCGATCCAAATATTTTCATAGGCATGATAGCCATTGAGGAATGCACGCAGTCCCGTTACTCCTGTATCCATACTGAATGGATTTTTACTTACGGCAAGCCCGTATGATGTGCCTGTGCCGCCTGGATCCTTGGCTTTGAAAGCTTCAGCAATCGCCATGAAATCAGCCATCGTCTTCGGCTCGGGCAAATTCAGCTCCTTCAGCCAGTCTGTACGCACATACAAAAACTGATATTGGTACGGATTGTATGAGCTCGGAATACCCATCAGCTTGTTGTCGAACATCGCTGTTTTCATCTGCATGCCGCCATCCATCGTCAAAAACTTTTTCGTTTCCTCCGTGGCATTCTCGTCATACACTTTGGTCAAATCCATAATCATATCCGCTTCAGTCAGCTCTTTCAATTGCGTTGCATTAACTAGGAGGAAATCGGGAAGATCATCGGAAGCGATCGTAATCTTTACCTTTTCCTTGAATTGGCTCGTATCGGCTACCCACTTGTTCGTAATCTTAACGCCAATGTCTTTCTCATAGGCATCGTATACGGCATTTTTCTCAAAACTTTCGCCCTCATCAAACTTCAAATATTGATCGCTTGGCGAAACCGTCGATACTTCAATCACTTCATTTCCTTTTTCAACGGGCGTGTTAGTTGATTTTTCCGGTTCATTCGTGTTTTTGCCACACCCAGCAACGGCCAAGCTAAGAACCAATGCGATACTCAAGAGCGCCTTCCTTTTCTTCTTCATACTACCCCTCCACATGGTCTTCATAATAATAATGCGGCTGCTTTTATGCAGCTTTCCTTCTTAGTTCTAGTATAGAAAGGTGAGCAATGTTGATCCATATACTAGTCTTTACTTTCGTATACACCTCTTGACTCGAGCGAGCTCCTGCCTGTACCAAGCGATGAAATGTCGAAGATCTAACGGACAATAAAAAGAGTTGCGCTCCAAATAAAACCGTGATACTATTCTAATCATACAATTCCACTAGGAATAATATGGAAAACGACCGGACAGCCGGAGAAATCGCTTTATGCGATAGCTCCGGCTGTTTTTATATTCTCATGCAATTTCATCATCTGCCAAATAAGAAGTTATTTTACGAAGGAGGGCGTACACCATGACTACTAGACGGAGCGATTCAGCTGAAGGCAGCTCGTTCCCTGGCAGAACCTATGCTGAAGCAGTACTTGCGCCTGCCTATGACCAAGCCAAGAAGGAGCTTCTGCTTCCAATGATCTCCGTGCATAAAGCGCATCTCATCATGCTGCTTGAGCAAGGGCTGCTCAGCAAGGAAGAAGGCCATAAAATCGCCAAATCATTATTTTCTATTGATTTGGAGCAGTTAAACAGCGGTACCTATACCGGCCAATTTGAGGATTTGTTTTTTGAAGTGGAACACCAGCTGCTTAAATTATCGGATGAAGCCTCCGGCAGCCTTCATTTGGCTCGAAGCCGCAATGACATGGGTATCGCCATATACCGAATCACTTTACGAGAAAAACTGCTTAGAACGATCTCGTCTGCCCTGCAGCTGCACACTGAACTGCTTGCTTTCGCCCAGAAGCATACGGAAACGATCTTTATCGCTCATAMGCATACCCAGCAAGCACAGCCGACGACAATCGCCCACTACATTGCAGCGGTAACCGACTCGCTCGCAAGGGATATACGCAGATTGCAGGCGGCCTACGCAAATTGTAATTTAAGCAGCATGGGAGCTGCCGCTCTGACAACGTCGGGCTTTGCCATTAGCCGGGAACGCGTTGCCGAGCTGCTTGCTTTTGACGGGTTAATTGAAAACTCTTATGACGCTGTAAGCGGAGCAGATTATGTAGGTGAAATCGCCGCTGGAATCTCGCTCGCAGCGATTAATCTTGGACGATTTACGCAGGAGCTGCTGCTGTGGTGCACACAGGAATTTGGAGTCGTTCAAATAGCCGCCCCATACGTCCAGATCAGCTCCATTATGCCGCAAAAAAGAAATCCCGTTTCTGTTGAGCATATCCGTTCACTCTTATCCAGCATTGCAGGCAATGCTCAGACCGTCCTTACGATGATTCACAATACGCCTTTTGGCGATATTGTGGATACCGAAGACGATATGCAGCCCTATGCTTGGCGCAGCCTAGAGACGCTTGAAGTTGTGTATCGATTGTTGTCCAAGGTCATCTCTACCTTGCAGCTAAACGAGGATGTTCTGAGGCAGCGCACTGCTGCAAGCTTCGCTACTGTTACCGAGCTTGCTGATACGATCGTCAGAAATGAAGGATTATCTTTTCATAAAGCACATTCAGTCGTAAGCAAGCTCGTCACGCATGCCGTTCAGCATGGCAACAAGATAGCTGACTTGAACCTTGAAGCATTAAACGAAGCTGCGACCCAAACCATTGGCTTCCCGCTTGGGCTAACTGAGGAGCAATTAAAGCAAGCGTTGGAGCCTGCGCATTTTGTAAATATACGCAGTCTGCGGGGCGGTCCTAGCCCTGCCGAGATAAACCGGGCGCTTACCGTTCAGCAAGATAGATTATCTGAGCTTGCGCTATGGCTGGAGGAACGAGAATCCCGATTGGCAGCTGCTGCTGCCGATATTGATTTGATTTTGACTGATTGGATCATCAAGGAATTATGAATGGAGTGAAGCTATGTTTCGCAGCCAATTTAAAGTATTTGATGTGCATGGACATCTTCCTTACCGATTAGTGCTAGGAAACAACAMACGACATGAATCCGTTGCTCGCTATGGTGCAGAGAGAAGCGAGCGAATGCGGCTCACTTGGGATTTTCCAGATGCAACGATTGCAGGCAACGATAGTGAAAATGAAAACACGCCGTTAATTGACCGATGGGTAAAGGAGCTTGATAAGTACGGGATCGGAGGACTCAACTTCCTCACCGCGCTTGATAATGACAATTTGGCCGATCATCTGGCCCGTCATCCTGATCGTTTTACCGGCTTTGCCCATCACGCCATCGAGGATGCTGGCGCAGAGGAAGAACTTCGAAGGGCAGTCAATGAGTTAGGGCTTAAAGGTTATAAGCTGTTCGGCCCGCTGACTTCCATCCCTTTTGATGATCCGTCCCTCACGCCCGTATGGACCTTTCTCGCAGAGAAGAAGCTTCCTGTGTTGATCCACTTCGGTTTACTCGGCCATGCGGGAGGCATTGCCCATCATCCGAATATAAGTCCTCTAGCAATTTTCAACACAGCAAGAGAATTTCCGGACATTCCGTTCATCATTCCTCACTTTGGCGCAGGTTATTTCCAAGAGCTGCTTCATCTGTGCTGGAGCTGCCCGAATGTATATGTCGATACTTCCGGCTCCAATCAATGGATGCGCTGGATGCCCTATGAGCTCACCTTGGAATTCGCGCTTCGCAAAACCTATGAGCTGATCGGGCCTGAACGTATTATTTTTGGAACGGACGCCAGCGGATTTCCTCGAGGTTACCCTTATCGTTACCTGCAGGATCAAGTTCGCGCCTGCCGCGAGCTGCGATTCGGAGAGGAAGATATCGAGAATATATTCGGCAATAACGCTAGGCGCCTGCTCGGTCTTGAACTGCCGCCTAACACGATTACCAAGAAATCCGACATCGCAAGCCAAGCATAAGCACCGTTTTTTTTATAAAAAAGGAGTGGATACCATTGAAGAAAAAAAGCTCAGTTTCTATCGTTACAGGATCACTTATCATCGCACTTGCTCTAGCAGGCTGCGGCAGCAACAATCAAGCAAACAGCACAGAACAAAATAAAGCAACGGAAAAACCAACCGATAAAGCAACAAACAAAGAAACAGACAAAGAAACAGATAAAAAAGTGACGATTGAATATTGGCAATATGAATTTCCAGCCAAGGTTGAACTGATCAACGAACTCATAAAAGAATTCCAAACCTTGCATCCGAACATTACCGTAAAACAAACCAACTTCCCTTATGATCAATACAATCAGAAGGTTGCTACGCTGGTGCCAGCCGGCAAAGGCCCAGATGTTATTAACCTCTACTATGGCTGGCTGCCGAAATACGTCTCATCCGGTTATTTGCAGCCGCTGCCTGAGGATCATTTTCCAACTGCGGAAATTGAAAGCAATTTTTACCCATTAGTGAGCGCCGCAAAAATTAATGGCTCATATTACGCTATTCCTACTGCCGTACGCACACTCGCCTTGTTCTACAATAAAGATCTATTGTCCAAAGCCAATATTACTGAGCTTCCTACAACATGGGAGCAGCTGGTAGACGTATCCAAGAAACTGACAGAAACAGATGCCAAAGGGCAGTTTGTCACTGAAGGTTTCGCATGGGAGCCCGGCGCGCAGCTGCATCACTGGTATCGAGATGGTCTGCTGCATCAAGCAGGCGGTCAAGACTTAAGCGATGATCGTCGCAAAATATTATGGGCAGAAACACCTGCAGGTTTGGAGGCATTTCAATATTTAATCGATTTTGCCGTGAAGCATAAGGTTGGGATTAACGGATTTTATGAGAATGACAGCAATGCCTTTATGACCGGTCATGCAGCTATTAATATCGACGGTTCCTTCCGACTTGGCTCCATTAAGAAGGACTTTCCAGATTTAAATTATGGCGTTGCACCTCTACCGTCCTACAAAACCAAATCAGCTCCTTCCTCCTTCTGGGCGAACGCCATTCCCAAAAATGTTGAAGGCGACAAGCTGAAGGCTGCTTCTGAATTTTTGGAATTTCTAACGAGCAAAGAGGTTCAGGAGAAATGGGTAGAGCAAATCGGAGAGCTTCCAGCACAGAAAGCTGTTGCGACGCAGGATAAATACGTAAACGACGAGAAGCTAGGGCCATTTATTTCCCAATTGGACGATAGCCGCGCGCATTTCTTCATCGACGAAACCCAAGAAAAAACATTGTTTGTTGATGCGACAAATGAAGTGCTGCTCAATAAAGTTCCGGTCGAGAAGGCCTTCCAAGACCTTGTAGCCAAAACGCAAAAGCTCTATGACGACTATTGGGCTGCTGCAGACAAAAAGTAATCTAAAAGGCGCTCGGCCTAGAGCGAGCGCCTTTCTTTTGATGAAATGGAGGTGAGTTCCATTATGATTGCACATGCCTTAAAGCTAACCGTACGCAAAAGCCGAGAACTGTTCCTCACACGTTTGTCCTACCGCACGCAGCGTTATTTGTTTATTTATATTACGCTCGGAATTCCTCTGCTTTATTTCCTCAGCACGCGGCTGCTCCCCATCCTGTATGCCTTCAATGTGAGCGTTCGTGAATGGGATTTATTGTCTCCGAGCAAACCTTATGTTGGACTGGCGAATTTCAAGACGCTGTTCACAGATGAAATCTTCCTCAAGTCGATCGCCAATACGTTCAAATTTGTTGTTATTGGTGTTCCCGGACAGCTGATTGTTGGGCTATTTGTCGCATTGCTGCTTCACAATATCAAGCGGCTGCGCGGCTTGTTCCGTACCGTGTACTTCATCCCTTACGTCACAAGCATCGTCGCAGTAAGCTGGGTATTCCGGTGGATTCTCATGCGCAACGGCTGGTTAAACGAGATGTTATTAAATCTCGGTCTCGAACCGCAATTGTTTCTGCAATCGCCGCGTCAGGCGCTTTTTCTCATTACGCTAACGATGATATGGCAAAGTACCGGCTTTCAAATGCTTATCTTTATGACAGGGCTTGAAGCGATACCGCGCATGTATTATGAAGCGGCAGCTATCGATGGCGCAAGCGCATGGCGGAAATTCCGTCATATTACGCTTCCGCTGCTTAATCCCGTCATCGTTTTTTCAGCTGTCATTGGCGTCATCTCTTATTTGCAATCATTCGGACAGGTGCTAAGCATGACAAATGGAGGACCGCTGAACGCAACAACGACGATGGTGCTCCATATTTACAACTTAGCGTTTCAGCAGTTTAAGATGGGCAGCGCCGCAGCTGCTACTGTTATTTTGTTCGTCGTCATTTTGGTGCTTACGCTGCTTCAATTAAAAGTGTTGAACAAAAAAGTAGAATATTGATGGGAGGACGAATCAGTGAGCACACAAAGCGTTTACAAAACACAGAAAAACGCAAAGTCCCCCGCAGAGAGGCTGCGCACGCTTGTCATTTATTTGCTGCTGACGCTCGGCGTAGGCATCATGCTGTTTCCGTTCTTATGGATGGTCGCTACCTCCTTCAAGCTTCCTCAGGACGTTTACAATCTTCGCTTAATTCCTGAGACGATAACCTTTGACAACTACTCTGCCATATTCAAAAAGGCTCCTTTCGCACAATGGATCAAAAATACGCTCATCATCTCTCTGATTGCAACCTCTACTGTTCTAATCTTCGATACAGCGGCGGGGTACGTGCTTGCCAAATTTTCATTCGTCGGCAAACAGCTCATTTTTCTGCTCATAATCAGCACCTTAATGGTTCCAACAGAGATGCTCATCATCCCTTGGTATTTAATTGCGAATGAATTAGGCTGGTCCGATACTTATTGGGGCGTGCTGTTTCCCGGTATTATTACGGCCTTCGGCATCTTTCTTATGAGGCAGTTTATGGACTCCATTCCTTCCGATTTGCTGGATGCGGCTCGTATTGATGGACTTAATGAATGGCGTATTCTGCTGCATATCGCCATCCCACTAGTGAAGCCAGCTATAATCACTTTGATTATTCTTACGTTTATCGGGAACTGGAACCAGTTCATCTGGCCGCTCATCGTGCTGCAAACGGAGGAGAAATTCACACTGCCCGTCGGGATTGTTTATTTTTCCAGCGAGCTGAAGGATACGAGCAATTGGATCTTAATTATGGCAGGAACAACGATTTCAATCGCTCCGCTAATTGTTATTTTTCTTATTTTCCAGAAGCAAATCATTCGTGGAATTGCGCTTAGCGGCATGAAATAAACAGGAGGATATCCAGATGAGCGAGCCTAATCGCAGAATGATTTTAAATTTGTTTCTACACAATGCGGGCGCTCACAAAGGAGCTTGGCGTCATGCAAGCACAAAGCTGGATGAAATTCATGACGTCAGTCATTTCCTGCGGATCGCCAAAAAAGCGGAAGCCGCCCGGATAGACTCCCTATTTATCGCGGACGGTCTGTCGATTGAGGCAAAAGCAGTCCAGCATGGTCCGATCTTCGGCTTCGAACCACTGACATTGTTATCTGCCATTGCGACCGTAACGGAGCGAATCGGCCTTATTGCTACCGTTTCTACAAGCTTTACCGAGCCCTATAACACAGCTAGAATATTCGCCTCGCTTGATCATATAAGCGGCGGGCGAGCTGGTTGGAACATTGTAACTACTGGCGTAGAACGTACCGCCTTCAACTTTGGGCTGGAGCAATTGCCAGCTCATGCGGAACGTTACGAGCGAGCGCGGGAATTCACAGAGGTCGTGCTCAAATTGTGGAGCAGTTGGGAAGCCGATGCGCTCGTCCAAGACAAAACATCCGGTGTGTATGCCGACGTCAACAAGGTTCATGATATACAGCATCAGGGGGATTATTATTCCGTACGCGGTGCTCTTAATATGATGCGTCCTCCACAAGGAAGGCCTCTGCTTATCCAAGCCGGAGCCTCAGAGGATGGCAGAAATTTAGCTGCTCAATATGCCGAGCTTATATTCACCGTCCAAAACTCATTTGAAGACGCGCAGTCGTTTTATCAAGACATCAAAGAAAGAACTGTCAAAGCAGGACGTTCCCCAAATGATATTAAAGTATTGCCGGGCATTCATGTTATTGTTGGTGAAACGGAGGCTGAAGCTCGTGACATTGCGAAAGAGCTGCAGCAGCTCGGTTCAATAGAACGTTCGGTCATGTCTCTTTCCAATTTGCTTGGCATCGATTTTTCGGGATATGCACTGGATGATCCTTTTCCGAAGCTGCCTGATATGGGCCAAGTTAATGCGTATCAAACCTTCTATCAGATGGTCAAAAAGATTGTTGATAATGAACAGCTGACACTTCGGGAGCTGCTCGAGAAATATTGGGTAGGCAACGGTCAGCTAAGCATCGCTGGAACACCTAACCAAGTAGCTGATATTATGGAGCATTGGTTCGTAAATGGTGCTGCTGATGGCTTTAGCGTTATGCCTCAGCTGGCATTTGGCGGTATTGACGCCTTTCTGGAACTAGTCGTTCCTGAGCTGCAAAGGCGAGGATTATTTCCTAGCGAGTATGCTGGACAACATTTGCGTGAAAACCTCGGCTTCAGTCCGTTGTAACTTATTAAGATGTGGAGGCTGCTCACATAACGAATACGAGCGATTTAAATTACCCCAATGAACATCTGCTGGCAGACGCTCATTGGCTTAAAAACCATTACCAAGAGCCGAACGTCATTTTATTAGATGTCAGAGCCAGCGGATATGAATCAGGCCACATTCCAGGGGCGTACTGGCTGGACGCCAAAGCATTAAAGGATAGCTCACGCTGCACTTTTGCTGCCGCGGATGCTCTTGCTCATTTGTTTGAAAATGTTGGCGTCAGCAATGATTCAACAATTATCGTCTATGATGATGGAGGCGGAGTGTTAGCGGCCCGCGTCTTTTATGTGCTGGAGTATTATGGTCTGAAGGATCAAGTGAAGCTATTGAATGGCGGTTTCGCAGCGTGGACAGCGGCGAGCTATGAGACAACAATAGATTTACCGCTGCCCTCTAAAGGAACACTGACGTTATCTGCCCATTCAGAGCTGGTTGCCACGAAAGCATCTATCCAAGCTGGGCTCGATAATTGCCTTCTTGTCGATACACGTTCCGCTTTAGAATACACCGGAGCTGATCAACGCTCGAATCGTAAGGGCGGGCATATTTCTGGCGCAGTTCATAAAGAGTGGAACGATTCCCTAGAAGGGGCAGATCAAGATGGCGTCGTGCTTTTCAAAACTTATCGAGATTTAAAGCAGCAATTTGATGCTCTTGGCATTGACCCTGCAAAAACAATCGTGCCTTATTGCCAGACAAATCAACGCGGAGCGCATACTTATTTTACTTTACGACTAATGGGCTATCCTCATATTCGCCCCTATGAAGGCTCTTGGGATGAATGGGGCAACGACGAGTTTACCGAAGTGAGCCAATTGAACGCCTCATTCTCTAGCTTATCTAACTCGTAGGTTTGCAAGAAAAAGAGCTGTGCAACGGTCATTACAGACCATGCACAGCTCTTTTTGCCATTGAATAGTTTACTCGGCTTTTTCTTTCTCCTCAGGAGGCAGCAGGATAATCTTGCCTTCTCCAAGCTCTACGCGCAGCTTATTTGAGTTTTTCACACCGATGGATTCCAAATAGTTGGAAGGCACCTGCAATCGGCCCGCTTTATCAAGCACCGCATATTCTACATGCGTGCCTTCCTCACCCTCCTGCTCAAGCTCCGCCAGCTCTTCCGCATATGAACGTTTGCGCAGCATTTCGGATGAAATCTTGCCGTCTCGGATGGCCGCTACACGATCTACCTTCTTCGCAAGCTCTGGATCATGCGTAACGATAACAACGGTAATGCCAATCGTACGATTCAGTTCACGGAATAAGTCCAAAATCTGATTAGCCATTCGCGAATCAACCGACCCAGTTGGCTCATCCGCAAGCAGCAGCTTAGGATGATTGGCGAGCGCAATGGCAATTGCCACACGCTGCTGTTCTCCCCCTGATAATTCATATAGCTTATTCGAGGCACGGTGGCTTAGGCCAACGGCGTCAAGCAGCTCCTTCGCTCTCCAGCGCTTGCGACTGCCTGTTAGCAAAATAGGCAGCTCTACATTTTCAAGCGCGGTTAAATAAGGAATCAAGTTTCTCGCATTATTTTGCCAGACGAAACCTACGCTCTCTCGCTTGTACCGAACGAAGTCGCGCTCCTTAAACTTCAGCATATCTCTTCCGTCAACGGTCAGCTTGCCCGCCGTCGGACGGTCCAGTCCGCCAAGCATATTCAGCAGCGTTGATTTGCCGCTGCCGCTGTTGCCAATAATGGCCATCAGCTCGCCGCTTTCAATTTGAAGATCGAGGCCTTGCAGGGCGAATACCTCTAGGTCGGCTGTTTTGTATATTTTGACAAGCCCTTCGCAATGAATCATCCGTCAATCCTCCCCTAGCTTGATCGCTTGATGAATACGCAGCTTCGATAGCATATAAGCTAATATGCCAAGTCCGATGACCAACATAAAGCCGACAAGCACATAGATCCGTATTAAATCCGTCGCATCGAACATAACCTTGAAAGGCGGTACAAGGCTGCTTGGATTGAACGCAATTTGAAAGTTAGGCACATACAATCGACTCGCAATATTTCCGACACCTATTCCAATAAGAACAGCAACGCCCGAAGTTAACAGCTGCTCAACCCCAAGCATGCCGATGAGCTGTCTCAGCGATAGACCGATCGCGCGCAAAATACCATTTTGCAAGGTCCGGCCTCGGAGTGATAATACCCAATATAATAGAAACCCGATAAAGCTAACAAGAATCGACAAGACGAAACCTAAAGTCAAAATACCGTTTAGTGCCATGAGGAACGGATCGTTTTTGGCAGTCACCAGCTTCTCTCTTGTATTGACAATATTCGTAATCGGAAGCTTCGATTCCTTAAGCCCCTCATAAAACTCGGAAGTGCTCACCTCCGGCTTTAATTTAAGCCAGACGTCATAAGGTTCAAGTGCAAGCTGAACTTGAATACGCGGCAAATGGCCGACGATCAGCATCGGAGCTCGGCCACCCGATGTATCTTTATCTTCACTAACATTTACGCTGCCAACAGCAGGGTTCGGATTAAAGGTTGGGAAATAATTAATGATGCCATACACCTTGAACGGCTGCTGCGGTACGTCGCTCCAGCCTACCCAAATCGTGTCGCCAGGCTTCACTTTGTTCTGATCGGCTAACGTCCGCGATATGAGAACAGCCTGCGGATCTGCTGCAAGCAGGTTCAAATAATCATTAAGCGGATAGTCAAGCAAGCTGTCACGGAACCACGTTGTTTCACCAAACTCATCGGAATCAATACCAATTAATGTTGCAGGGCCATTGCTTTCATTTACGCTAAAGGCGACTTCTTTCTTGAATACTTTAGCTGCATGCTCTACGCCTTTGAGTGCTTTAAAGGGCTCGAATGCCGGCTCCAAGTAATGGACAGGCGCCAGCATAGCTAAATCCTGCGCCGGCGTCGACGGTGCTCCCGGAGGCGGAGGCGGCGGTGCATCGTTCATCCATTGTGTAGTCAATACGACCTCTGCGCCATTGCCATACCTGATTCGATCCTCTGTGTTATTGTTGATCGTTCTTGCCGCTGAAGCGCTAAATACGCCGGTAGCAATCGTCATAATAAGAAAAATCATTAAAAACTGATATTGCGAACTGGAGCGTCCAACCTGAATTAATGTGGCATATACGGAAGGCGGCCACCATTTCTTGCCGATCCAATAGATGAGTCTAAGAACCCACGGGTACAAACGAAGCAAGAGCAAACCCGCACCCATAATAAACAAAGCAGGAACAACAAATTGCAATGGATCGATGTTCAAATCATCTGCATTTAAACCTAAGCTCTGCAAATCAGCAAGCCTTTTCCGGAATGTGTATAAGCCATAAATAGCTAACGCTAATGCAATCACATCAAGGAACATTTTGTGCCATAACGGTGATTTCAAAAGTCTAGCGAGCTGCTGCTTATGACCAACAATAGAGACGCGAGTAGCCATAATGATAGGAATCATCATAATGACAAAACAAACGCCGGAGGCAATGGCTCCATAACGGAAAGACTCGTCCGTAAGTTTGACAGGCAGCCGAACGCGCTGTACAAATTCAAGGAAACCATTGGATGCACCAAGCATCTCGGTTAGGATGACGCCAAGCAAAGGACCCACACCAAAGGCGATGCCGCATAAAATAATGCCTTCCACTGCATAAGAGCTAATAACCTGCCAACGTGCAGCTCCTCTGCTTCGCAGAACAGCAATCTCATTTTTTTGCCGATCCGCAATTAGATTGGATACCATGAACATGTAGAACCCGAGCATAATCAAAACAGGAACATTAAGCGACCACATGAGCGTCTTCAGCTGTTCTGCCCGTACAAGATATTTCGAAATCGTATCCAGAGCCGGTGTTTCCGAGACGGCTTGATACATCGTTACATTATTAAGCATAACGTTGCGAATTTTATTCGTTGTTTGTATGAAGCCATCTACCAAGCTTAGCTCAAGCTTAGAATAATCCAATACAAAAAACCAACCAACGGACGCTACCGGAATCCGGCTTTCCTGCATGAGCTGCTGCTTGGCGAGTTTGTCGCTAATGACAAAGCTTGAGCTTAGCTCGCTTAGATCCGTATCTCTAAAATAGGGGTCGTCATCCTGCTTTTTCTTGAATACGCCTACCGGTTTAAATGCTATTTCCCCGGCAATTTTATCGTCGTTCACATAAAACTTTGAATCCAGTACTGTTTTGAACTGAACGAGGCTTCGTTCTGTAACAAGCACCTCATAAACGCCATCAACTGGCTGCTGCTCAGCCGGCATTCTGCCGTCCGTCAGCGTAATATGCTTCTCAAGATCGCTGAAGGAGCGCAGCGACATCGTCTTGAGATTTTTTTTCGTATCTGGCTCAGGATCATTCTCCGGCCTGATCTTCATTGATCTGGATTGAAAATCAACGATAAGCTCCTGCACCGGTATGCCAAAGTTGGATTGTGCTTGCTCACGTATGTAGCGATCTACTTTTGTATAAATCTTATTTACTTGCTCCGGTGTTTCTTTTGTGTAAAAAAGTTTATTGTATTGATTGCCGGGATATATCCCCCGCTCGCTCTGCATAGTCTCCAAATCCTTGACCAGCATCCTCGATAAAATGGCTTCCGAATAAATCGGCATGCTGCTTACCAAGGCTACGGACATGACTAAGCCAATAAACAAGCTCCCGACCAACCACTTATTTTGCACCATTTTACGAATAATCATAATAAACAAAGCCACTTCAAAACCTCCCAAGCGTAAACGGCTCATAACCTTCCTTATGGAGCTAGTTGATGGTTATCGATCGTTCTATACAGACTCATTATTGAAGTACAACAATCGCGCCTTCTTCCAAGCCCTTCGTAATTTCAATTTCCGTCGAGCCTTTTATGCCCGTTTCAACATCAATCTCACGAATTTTATTGCCATCCTCAAGCGTTCTTACGAATGTTCTGCCAAGGAAGCTGCGCACGCCGCTGCGTGGAATTTTGAGTACATCATCACGCTGCTGCAAAATAATTTTGACATCAGCAAACGCACCGATTGTGGCGTTTCCAGGCACTTTCGGCACTTCAATAAATAATGTTTTGGAGTAACGATCCTGAAGCTGCTGGTTCAGCGTTGAAGGTGCCGATGATGGTGTTTGTACGACTTTGCCTTTCACTTCTTCGGAACCGAACGTAACCATTGCTGGGAAACCCACATCAACGCTGCTAATTTCCGCACCTGATTCAACTCGCAGCGCTAGACGCAGCTGAGATGGATCGGATATGACAACAAGCGTTTGATAAGCCTCAACAAAATCGCCTTCCTTCAGATCCTCTACGAAAGTTACTTGGCCGTTCATTTCGGCAACAAGCTGCTTGCTGTTAAAGGTCGCCGTCAAACGATCCAGCTTTAACTGTTCAATATCCATTTGCAGCTTAGCGATATCGATCGCATCATTGTCACCGCCTAATTTGGCCTGTTTAAATGAAAGCTTAGCTTTGGCATAGGCGAGCTGCTGTTCCTTTAGTTGAATGTCCAGTCCATCTACATTAAGCTGAACTAAAATATCACCTTTTTTCACTTGCGCTCCCGAGGTAACCATCATCTTCGCAATACGGCCGCCTTGTCCTTTAAACTGCGCAATCTCTGATTGTGTCGACTCCAGGCTTCCGCTTCCTTTAATTTCTTGTGTAATTGTCCCCTTCTCGACCGTTACCGTGCGGTAATTTTCTTGCGCCGGCTTAACAAGAGGAGGTTTCAAGGCTGCCTCCTCGGCAGGAAGCAAGGAGCACCCTGTTAGTGAAGCGCTAAGAAGCAGCGCGAATGACCAGCCGAGTATCGGCTTAAGCTTTTGCGACAATTTGTCCATCCTCCAATTCATAAACATGGTCAACAATTTCCATTATTGCAGGATCATGTGTCGTCATGATGATTGTCATTCCTGCCATTTCTACCAAATCACGAAACACTTTCATAATTTGCAAGCCTGTGCGGCTATCCAGTTCAGCTGTAGGCTCGTCTGCCAAAAGCAGCTTCGGCTTATGGGCAATTGCCCGTGCTATAGCTGTTCGCTGCTGCTCTCCGCCCGATAGCTCGAATGGCCGATGATGCATGCGGCTTTTTAAGCCAACCTGCTCTAAAGCGTTAATCGCTGCTTCCTTGCGGCCGTTTGCCGCCATACCTGAAACTCTTAATATAAACTCCACATTCTCATAGGCTGACATCAGAGGAATGAGCGCAAAGGATTGAAAAATAAGCCCCATTTCCTTGCGGCGTACCATATCTCTCTCATGATTCGACATCGCCGTCAAATCGCGTCCAGCAAACGTAATATTCCCTTCGGTCGGACGGTCCAGTGCGCTTAACAAATTAATAAGCGTCGTTTTTCCAGAACCTGATCTTCCTTTAAAGGCAATAAGCTTGCCGGATGGTATCGACAAATCAACACCTTTTAACACGGTAACTGCACCGTTTCCACGTCCAAATGTTCTTTTTAAAGCGCTTGCATGAATAATATCATGCGTGATAGGCAGCATCTAGTAATAGACCTCCATTTCCAATAAATCGATTACCCTTGTATCTTTTTCCATTTTAACCTTGTCCATCTTGTTGCACAAGAAATAAAAAACCTAACAAACTCAAAATTAAGAGGTTGATAGGTTTACTAGTTTCTAGATATCAAGATTTAAGAAAAAAATGACTGCGGTAACCGTGACTATACTTAAAATAGTAGAAACAAAAACAGATTGCGAGGCAAACTCTGGCTCGTTGTCGAACTCTACAGCGAGCAGCACACTGCTGAGTGAAGTAGGGACAGCTGATGAAACGATGAGGGCAGCTGCCGTCAGCTTGTCGAGTCCCATCAGCCAGACGATCAGCCATGCGAGCAAAGGACCGGCAATCAGTCTGAGTATGCCCGATATGCTGACATCAATGAGGAGTGAGCGCTTTATTTTCCACTCCATATTGCCCAGCTGTACGCCCAGTGTAATAAGCGCTGTACCGATAAACGCTGCTGATAAGTAACCGATCGGTGTAGCTATAGGCTGCGGGATGGGAACGTCGAACCCTCTGAGCAGGAAGGCAAGCGGGATGACATATATAATCGGCATTGAGATAATTGTCCGCCAAATCGCCCGCATATCTGCTTTGTGCGCGTTGACGTTATATATGCCATACGTGTTCGGTATAAGAGATTGCATCATCATAATTAATATCTGAATAGCGAGTGTCTTCTCGTTTCCTGCAAAAGCCAGCTGATTAAGCGGTATGCCGTAATTTGCGCTGTTATAGAATAAGACGCTGTTGCGCATCGCGCTTTTCATGCTTGGCTGATACCCTCTTATTCTAATAACCAGCTCAACGATAATATATTGCGTAACCATAAACAGCACAAAAAACAATAATATTTTTCCTACCACTTGGGCAGAAATGTCCGTTTTATACAGGAGGTCAAACATAATAGCTGGTGAAAATAAATAAAAATTCAGCTTCGATAACGTTTTAATATCCAGCTTGAACGCTCTTTGAATAATAATGCCAAGCCCAATCATGATGACCATCGGAAGCACGTTTGTCATTAAAATGTGAAAGAAAATATTCATCGCTGCATCTGCTTCTTTCTATTATATAGTGTGAAAAATGATAGTGTCGGAAATGGCCATGACTGCGACTAAGATCGCTTCCTCATTTTAATAGGTTCATGCTTGATAAGGCAAGCATTCATGTGGCGCTTATTGTTGTGACAAAGTGTTTTGTCTTCAGTGAGTTGCTGTGACTTGTTGTGATGTGCGATGCTACAAATCAATTCACATACACATCCATGCGGCGAATCAGTCCATATATTCTCTAAGAAGTGAATCAGCTGAAATAGATCTAGAAACTAGATCTATTTCCATCAAATTAGCTGGTTTCGTGCAAATAAGACTAGAAACTAGTYTTATCCGTAAGTAAACTCGCCCCACTATTCTCGTCTAATCGGCGAATCAACAGAAATAGAACTAGAAACTAGTTCTATTTCCAACCAATTAGCTGGTTTCGTGGGAATAAGACTAGAAACTAGTCTTATCCGTAAATAAATCAACCCAATATACCCCTCAAAGTACCAAATCAGCAGAAATATAACTAGAAACTAGTTCTATTTCCATCAAATTAGCTGGTTTCGTGCATATAAGACTAGAGACTAGTCTTATCCATAAATAAATCGACCCAATATACCCGCCAAAGTACTAAATCAGTAAAAATAGTACTATAAACTAGTTCTATTTCCATAATATTAGCTGGTTTCGTGCGAATAAGACTAGAAACTAGTCCTATCCTAATATAAATCGCCCCATATTCCCGCCCAAACACCAAATCAGCAAAAATAGAACTAGAAACTAGTTCTATTTTCATCAAACTAGCTTATTTCGTGCGAATAAGACTAGAAACTAGACTTATCCTAATGAAAATCGTCCCAATATCATCATCTAATCGGCGAATTAACAGAAATAGAATTAGAAACTAGTTCTATTTCCATCAAATTAGCTTATTTCGTTCATATAAGACTAAAAACAAGTCTTATCCATAATTAAATCGACCGAATATATCCGTCTAAGTAGCAAATCAGCAAAAATAGATCTAGAAATTAGTTCTATTTCCACTAAATTTGCTTGTTTCGTGCGAATAAGACTAGAAACTAGTCTTATCCGCGAGTAACTCGCCCCACTATTCTCGTCTAATCGGCGAATCAACAGAAATAGAACTAGAAACTAGTTCTATTTCCATCATATTAGCTGGTTTCGTGCATATAAGACTAAAAACTAGTCTTATCTGTAAGTAAATCGCTACACAATTCCCGTCCAAACACCAATTCAGCAAAAATAGATATAGAAACTAGATCAATTTCCACCAATCCAGCTTGATACGTGCAAATTAGTCTAGAAACCAGACTTAAACCCCAGATGGCGCTCATTCAACACAGCAAACAATCGTTTAGTCAATGAACCATTCCTATTAACCTAACCGCTCACTCCAAAACAGTCTGCGCCTGTTACTGCCTTACTCTCCCACCATACTCAGCAAATAAAAGACAGCCATTGGCTATATCGCCTCTGGCTGTCTGTCCTTCTACTATGACCCAACCTTAAAGCTGCTGCTCCTGTTGATACAGCACCGTTGACAAGTAGCGCTCGCCGTTGCTTGGGATTACAGCAACTACCCGCTTGCCGGTGCCCAGCTTCTGCGCCAATTGAATAGCGGCATATATAGCTGCTCCTGAGGAAATGCCGCCTAAGATCCCTTCCTCCTTGGCCACTCTTCTAGCTGTCTCGAATGCATCATCATTGCTCACTTGAATAATCTCGTTATAAATATCGGCATCCAATATCGAAGGCACAAAACCCGCGCCAATGCCTTGAATTTTGTGCAGGCCAGGCGCTCCTCCCGATAAAACCGGTGATGAGGACGGCTCAACAGCTACAATATGGATATCAGGGAAACGATCGCGCAGTACTTCGCCAGCACCCGTAATCGTGCCTCCTGTGCCCACTCCTGCTACAAAACCGTCCAGCTTGCCATCAAGCGATTCCACCGCTCTTACGATTTCAGGGCCAGTCGTTTCCCGGTGAATTTTCACATTTGCCGGATTATCGAATTGCAGCGCCGGAAAATAATCGGGATGTTTCTCTTGCAGCTCCTTCGCGGTGCGAATCGCTCCTTTCATCCCCTCGGCTCCGGGCGTAAGCACCAGTTCCGCACCGTATGCCCGCAGCAGATTGCGGCGCTCCAAGCTCATCGTCTCCGGCATAACAAGCACCGCTTTATAGCCTCTTGCTGCGGCTACCAATGCGATTCCAATGCCCGTATTGCCGCTCGTCGCTTCAATGATCGTATCGCCCGGCTTCAGCTTCCCTTCCCGCTCCGCCTCTTCAATAATGCTGATGGCAATTCGATCCTTTACGCTGCTGCCTGGATTAAAAAACTCCAGCTTCAAATAAATTTCTGCACTTCCGTCCGGCACGACCCTGTTCAAACGAACCAAAGGCGTGTTTCCTATCAAATCCGTAATATGATTGACAACATGACTCATCTAATCTGCCTCCTATATGATGAATGGCCTAGCGGCTCGTGCCGAAAAAAGGAAAAATGGCGAAAAAAGAGTTTTATACAGCAATATTGCCTTGCGAATGCTCATACAGCTCCTTATAGTGTCCATCATGCTCCAGCAGCTCCTGATGATTGCCTTGCTCCACGATTTCACCATGGCTCATCACAATAATCCGATCCGCCTGCATAATCGTCGACAAGCGATGCGCAATTACAATGGTTGTTCGATCCTGCGATACGACCTGAAGCGCATTTTGAATCAATTGTTCCGTATGAGAATCCAAGTTAGCGCTCGCTTCATCCAAAATAAGCACTTTAGGCTTGAACACAATAATTCTCGCAAAAGAAATCAGCTGCCGCTCACCTGCGGATAAACCGCTGCCGCGTTCTGACAGCATCGTATCGTAGCCATCCTTCAGCTTATGGATAATCATATCCGCGCCTACAAATTCACAAGCACGAATAACCTCCTCGCGAGAAATGGATTCGTCGAACATTCTTATATTCTCAATAATGCTGCCCGAATACAGATAAGGCTCCTGCTGAACCAAGCCGACTAGTCGATGCAAGGTTGCTTGCGGGATATCCCTCACATCGATCTCATCTATTCGTATGCTGCCTTCCTTCACATCATAGAATCTGCATAATAAGCTGATCAATGAGCTTTTGCCCGCTCCTGTTGTTCCTACGACGCCAATAAGCTCACCCGAATGGATATGCAAATCCAAATCTTTTATGATCGGAATTCCTTCCTCATAGGAGAAGGAGATCCGATTAAAATCGATTTGGCCCTTCACCTGCTCCAAGCTCAAAGTGGATATAGATGCTTGACGTTCATCCGCCTCTTCATCGCTATCCATCTTATGCAGCCCGATCGATTCAAGCTCGCGGTCTGTAATGTCCGGCTTATTCGCGAATACGCCCCAAATTCTCGTAATGGCAACGGTAGCAGACTGCAACGTATTCCATTGCTGCGTAATCGTATTAATTGGCTGAAAAAACTGGCGGATATACGTAATAAACGCATACAATACGCCGAATTCCAGCTGGTGGCCAAGAACAGCATTCCCGCCAATCCATGTCACAAAAGCAATCGATAAATTGCTCAAAATATCAAAGGTTCGGCCAAACACAACATTCGTCCGAATTTCCCGAAGATTTGCTTTAAAATATAAGCTGTTTCTCTCGTTGAATTGCTTCTCCTGCTCCTTCTGCTGATGAAACACCTGTACAAGGTTCATCCCCGACAGGTTCTCGGCAACAAACGCTACAAGCCGGGATAGCCTCGTTCTAGCAAGCTGATAGGTCGTGCGCATAAAGGAGCGGAAGGCAATTGCAATCGCCCATATGATCGGCAATAAAATCAAGCAATAAAGCGCAAGCTCCGTGTCTAATTGAAACATCATCACCATGATAAAAATGAGTGTAAGCCCATCCCTAAACAGGCTCAGCAGCACCTGATTAAAAAACTGGTTCAGCGCCTCTGTATCGCTTGAGACATGCGTAATTAAGCTGCCGCTCGACATCCGATCGAAATACCGCATAGACTGCTTCAAAATATGACCAAACAGCTGCTTGCGAATGCGCGACACGATGCTTTGCCCAATATTTTGAAGCAGATTGTTTTGCAAATAGCTAAAAAGCAAACTAGACATGGATAAGCCCAGATATATGAAACAAATGGTTAACAACCCTTTGTAGTCATTTTTGCCGGATAACAAATTGTCATCGATCGCTATTTTCATTAAAAAAGGCTGGAACAAATCAGATAAAATCGCGATTAACGTACAACAAAACACACCAATAAAAGCCCATAGATGAGGTCTCGCATACCCGAACAATGCGCGGAAGGCCGAGACATATTCCGGTTTCTGCTCCGGTTGATTCGGATCAGCCTTCTGATCTGCCTGCCAATTATGAATGGCTTGTGCCGGTCGCATGTTGACTTCCCTCCTCCTGTATCGCATGAAGCGTCGCATAGAGTCCTTGCTGCGAGAGCAGCTCTATATGAGTGCCCCGCTGCACAATCAAGCCRTCATCCATCACAATGATTTCATCCGCATGCTTGATTGCACTAATTCGGTGCGCAATAATGATCGTCGTTTTGCTGTCTCTTTCCGTTTGAATCGCTTCTATAATATCCTTCTCTGTCACCGCATCTACGGCACTAACACTATCGTCCAAAATCATAATCGGAGCATTCTTAATCATTCCGCGGGCCAAGCTTGTGCGCTGACGCTGACCGCCGGATAAGGTTAATCCGCGCTCGCCGAGCCTCGTTTCAAACTGATCAGGCAGCTCCGCGATATTATTATAAATTTGAGCTTGCTTCGCGGCTTGCTCAACGGCTTCAAGCTCAAGCTCTCGATTTGAGAAAGCAATATTTTCTCTAATTGTGGTACTGAACAAAAAGCCGTCCTGCGGTACGTAGGCAACTTGAGTTCGCAAGCTTTCAAGCGTCATTTCTCTTATATCTGTTTCTCCATACCAGACCGTCTCTGGAGGCGGGTCGTAGGTGCGAAGGAGCAGCTTCATCAATGTTGTCTTGCCGCTCCCTGTACGCCCGATGATGCCAAGTGTTGAGCCTGGTTTAACGTTCAGGTTAATATTTTTCAGTACTGGACTAGACAACGGATCGTATGAAAAGGATAAATTACGAATCGTAATGCCCGCGTCTGTCAAATTCACTTCTTTCGCGTTAGGAAGCTCCATAATTTCGGTTTGCTGCGACAATAAGCCGTTTAAACGCTCAAGTGAAGCGCGAGAACGTTGAATCGAATTAATGACATTGCCGATTTGCTGGAGTGGATTCATCAGCATTCTAATATAAAGCGTCAATGCAACGAAGTTGCCCAGCGTAATTTGCTTCGTGATCGTCATGTAACCGCCAAAAGCAAGCGCGACGATTAAAGAAATTGCTCCTAGAAAAGGAATCAACGCTTGGAAAAAAGATGAAACGCGCACTAGCCGCAATTGCTTCAGCCTGATCTGGTCGACCGTTTTGCCGAAGCGCTCATTCATAATGTCTTCTACCGCAAATTTTTTCGTTACACGAATGCCGCCGAATTGCTCCTCTGCCGTCTCTGTCATGAGGCCTAGAGATTCCTGCACCTCAAGCGACCTTTTTCTAATAATAGGTCCGAGATATACGACGATAAAAGGGATAAGCAGCAGCGGAAATATCGAAGCCAATATCAAATAATAAGGAATATGGCTGACAAGCATCATCGTTATGGAAGCCACGAGCAGCATCGACGCATTCGCTGTTGAATTGACCCCCATCGAGATCGATTCCCTTACAGCTGTAACATCGTTCATAAAGTAGCTGAGCAGCTTGCCTACACCATTTTTCGAATAAAACCGTTCGCCCATTTGTGTAAAATGCTTGAATAGCCCTCTTCGAACAACAAATTCAAATTTTCTTCCTACATACATAACCAAGTACATTGCGATGCCGTTAAACAGCACCTGCCCAACGCCAATAAGCAGCAGCAATATGCTGTAATCCACAATAAGCTTGCTTGTTAATCCGCCAATTTGCAGCTTATCCGTGAATTGTCCCAGTACCTTTGGAAAAAAAACGTTGATCAGGTTAGAAATCAAATGGAAAAAGAGAGAGAACAGGTAAATATGCCACGTACTCCGAAAAAAATCGGCGAACAGCCTTTTTGATTTCAAGAAGCGACCACTTCCTATTTTTCAAAATTATTGTTCTGAAACATCCTTTTGCGGGAATTGCAGCTCATAGAGCTGACTGTACCGGCCTTGATGATTGAGCAGTTCATCATGCGTTCCATGCTCAACGATTTCACCTTGCTCCAATACGTAAATCCGATCCGCCTTCTGAATCGTAGACAGACGATGCGCGATGACGAGACAAGTGCGGCCTTGCAATAATTGTGCGAGCGCGTCTTGAATATGCTGCTCTGATTCAGTATCAAGTGATGCAGTTGCTTCATCCAAAATAATAATCCGCGGATTTTTTAAAATCGCCCGCGCAATGGAAAGCCGCTGCTTCTGCCCGCCTGACAGCTTCACGCCGCGCTCGCCAATTTGCGTCTCATAGCCCTGCGGGAACGATTCTATAAAGCCGGCAGCATTTGCCGCTTTTGCCGCTGCAAGCACTTCCTGATCTGTCGCTTGCAGATTGCCGTACCGAATATTCTCTTCAATAGAGCCATTGAACAGCACAATATCCTGTGATACGATGCCGATTTGCTCCCTAAGAGACGCGATCGTTATATCCTTTAAGGAATAACCATCAATCGTGATGTCGCCAGACTGAGGTTCATAAAATCTAGCGATAAGATGTGCAATGGTTGTTTTGCCAGAGCCCGAAGATCCAACAAGCGCTGTCACCTTGCCTGCCGCAAGCTCCAATTGAAAATCTTTTAACACAGTCGAATCCTTAGAATAAGCAAAATCAATATGATCAAAAACAATATGCCCGCTCACTGGCGGAAGCTTCACAGCTCCTTTCTTCTCAATAATTTCAGCCTTCGTGTTCATAACCTCCATAATGCGTTCATAGGCGGCGGCCGATTGCTGAATCGTATTAATAATGCGGCTGAAGTGACGAATCGGGTTTTGCAGCAGTCTGAGATAAGCTATAAAAGCAACGATTGTACCCACTGTCATTTGTTCTTTCATTGCAAGCCATGCGCCAAAAACAAGGACGATTGCAAGGCCAAGAAAATTAAGAAAATCAATAATAGGTTCATAAGCGGCTCGCAGGCGAGTCACCTGAATATTCGCATCCATATTTTTCTGTGTTCGTTCGGAGAATCGTTCAGACTCATAATTCTCGGCAGTAAACGCTTTAATAAGGCGGATGCCGGTTAACGTATTTTGCAGATGATCGCTAACATCAGCCACCGATTCCTGTACCGTTCGGAACGAGGAGCGCATTCTTTTGCTGAAAAATCTAGTTGTCAAAATCATAAAAGGGAAGGTCGCAAGCAGCATTAGCGTCAGCTTCCAATCGATCCACAGCATATAAACCGCAATGGCCGTAAAGGTGAAAAAATCGGTAAACAGCTGCATCATGCTGGAGGAAATCATTTGCTGTAGGATGCTTACGTCATTCGTAACCCGAGACATTAAATCACCGGTACGATTGCGATCGAAGAAAGAAATATCAAGGCTCTGCATATGCCGGTACAAGTCGTTTCGCAAATTGTATAGCACCCTTTGACCGATAGAAGCCATAAGTGAAGTGCTAATATAGCGCAAAGCACCGAGCGCAACAGCTGCTCCCATGACGCCGCCGCCGATAAGCAGCAGTTTATTAAAAAGCTTATTCGGAATGATGTGGTCAATCGTCAGTCTCGTTAGCTGCGGAACGATGAATTCAAGCAGCGATATGGCGATAACGCAGGCAACTGCTGCAATCAATGCGGGCAATTGCGTCCGCGCATGCGCATATATTCGTATAAACATGCTGTAAATGCTGGCAGGCTTTACTTTCTCGCCTGTTCCGAATTTTCTCATGCCGCCCATTCCCGCTCCGCCTCGAAATGCCGGTGCTGAATTGTGCTGCTCTCTCATATCGCGCCGCCTTCTTTGCTGTCACAGTCGGTTTCTGTTGTGATCTGGCGAAGCGATACTCGAAGGTCATCCAGGATGACGCGCAGCTGCGCAGCCTTGCTCGGATCAGTGACAGCCGCTCGTTCTGCAGCCTTCAGCAAATGCAGCAGCTCCTTGCCAGCAGGCGTCAATCGACGGTTCGGCTTTCTTCTCTCAAAGGGAGCGCCTTCGTCTTCGGATTCACTCTGCTCAGGGCGTTCCATTCCTGTTGCAGCATTATCGCTCTCCTCCAGCAAATAAGCTCTGCCTTCCTCAGTAATCTCAAACACCTTTTTGCCGTCTTGCTTGGACGACTCTACAAAGCCTTGATCCCGCAGCATCTGCAGCGTGGGATAAATGGAGCCAGCACTTGGTTTATAGGTGCCTCCTGATTGCTCCTCAAGCGCCTTCATCATTTGGTAGCCGTGCATGCCCTCCTGTTCAAGCAGCGCCAGCAAAGCATATTTAACTCCGCCGCGGCTGAAAAAACGTCTGCCCGAGCCGTGTCCCTCCCTTTCATTCGCATGATGTAAAAACAATTGTTCCTCTGGCTGCCATTCTTTCGTCATTGTGCAATCTCCTTTGTTAACGATATATCGTATTAATTTACATACTATACGATATATCGTTAACTGGCAATTACTTCTTGCGATTTCATGACAAAGTCCAGTAACGAGATGCTCTTTACTGGACTTTGCTCATTTTTGGCCAGAGATGATTAGAATGAACCTCGTGTAGATACAGGGCCGTTATCGATAACCGCTGCAATACGTTCTAGTGTCTCATGATCAAGTGCAATACCTGATGCCTTCACGTTTTCTTCGACCTGATCGGGACGGCTTGCACCAATCAAAGCGCTGGATACGTTCGGCTGGCGCAAAATCCATGCGAGCGACAGCTGACCCACCGTCAGCTCCAGTTCGGATGCGATTTTCTTCAGCAGCTCAACCTTCGCCAGCTTTTCCTCCGTTATGCGGTTTTTAAAATTTTCTTGCTTCGCGGCTCGCGACTCTTCTGGCACTTGTTGATTGGAAGAGTACTTCCCTGTGAGCAGCCCTTGCGCAAGCGGCGAGAACACGACCTGCCCGAAGCCCTTTTTAATGCCTAGCGGTATAATCTCCTTCTCGATATAGCGCTCAAACAAATTATAGATAGGCTGATTCACGACAATACGATCGAGTAAATATTTGTCTGCGATGGCGAACGCTTCGGTTATTTGAGCAGCCGTCCATTCGCTGACGCCGACATAATGGACCTTGCCTTGACGGACCAAATCCTCAAAGGCGCGCAGCGTTTCTTCAAGCGGCGTCTCGTGATCAAAGCGATGGCTGTAGAACACATCTACGTATTCAAGTCCAAGCCTCTTCAAGCTTGCATTTGCCGATTCGATCACATGTTTGCGAGAGAGCCCGCGATCATTCGGTCCATCGCCAATTTTCCCATAGACCTTGGTCGCCAGCACATAGGATTCACGGGGATAAGCACGCAGCGTTTCTCCGACTACTTTCTCGGCTTCGCCTTTCGCATATACATTAGCTGTATCAAAAAAATTAATGCCGAGATCATACGCCGTTTGAATCGACTTCACTGCATTTTCACGCTCGACATAACCGCCATAAGTCAGCCAGCTCCCAAGACTAATCTCACTAACCTTTAATCCGCTTGCGCCTAAATTTCGATATTGAATCGCCATATGAACAACCTCCTCAAATGTATACAAACGTTAGTTTTCTGCTGCGGCAGCGGAATGAGAACTGCTGCCTCGTTATGGAAATCAGCCGTTTATCTTTTCTGCTTCTCTGCTTAAAGCCCATATCGCTTTATGTTTATTTTCCGGCTTTTCCAGCCCTAAATTCTCGCGCAGCGTTTTGCCCTCATAGGCCGTTCGGAAGAGTCCGCGATTTTGCAGCTCAGGAATGACCTTATCAACAAACGTCTCCAATCCGCTGTAATAAATATGAGGCAAAATATTAAAGCCGTCCGCGCCGTTATTTCTAATCCAGCTTTCAATAAAATCAGCCGTTTGCAGTACAGAACCCGTAAACGATACATGACCATGACCGGCTGCGCTTCGAGCAAGAAATTGCCGAATTGTCATTTTGTCTCGTACCGCAGCATCCACCACTACCTCCTGCCGGCTTGTAATGCCTGTCGTTATCGTTCCGTATGGCTTTGCTTTATCGACTGGAACAAGACTATCRAGCGGATACTCTGACAAATCTACTGTAAAATAGTTTGAAAGCCGCTTTAATGCTTGCTTCGTATTCAGCAGTCCATTAAACTCGTCTTCGATATCGCGGGCTTCTGCTTCCGTATCAGCCACAATCGGACTAAGCCCTGGCATAATGAGCAGCTGCTCCGGCGTCCTTCCATGCTTCTGCAATCTCCCCTTCACATCCGCATAAAACGCCTGAGCAGCGCCTAATGTTTGCTGTGCCGTAAAAATAACATCCGCTGTTTTGGCTGCCAGCTCCTTGCCGTTTTCCGAGGAGCCCGCTTGCACTAGAACCGGATATCCCTGCGGAGGCCGCGGTATGTTAAGCGGTCCTTTTACCGTGTGGTATTTGCCCTTAAAGTTAATTTCGTATACTTTGCTTTTGTCCAATGAGACATCTGCGGCTCTGTCATAGATCAATGCATCCTCTTCCCAGCTATCCCAAAGCTGCTTCGTCACCTCAACAAATTCATCGCCGATTTCGTAGCGCTTTTGCACGTCTGGGTGCTCCGTCTTATTAAAGTTTTCAGCATCATCTTGCGAATGCCCCGTTACGATATTCCAAGCAGCCCGCCCTTTGCTGATATGATCCAGCGAAGCGAATTTCCGCGCTACATGGTAAGGATCGTTATAGGTTGTACTGACGGTTGCGATAAGTCCAACATGCTTAGTCAGCGCAGCAAGCCCAGAGAGAAGTGTAAATGGCTCCAGTCTCCTGCCAAGTCCGGAATAGTTGTCGGCTGTAAACAACGAATCAAACAGCCCTCTTTCCGCAATCTTTGCAATGTTCGCATAATACTCCAAATCCAAATCCTCCTTTGGATTCGAATCCGGATGTTTCCACGCGGCAGAATGATGACCCGCTCCACGCAAAAACACGTTGAAATGCGCCTTCTTGTCCCGCTTATTCTCGCTCATTTGCCATCCCTCATTTTCGGTTCATTATAAAAACACTCCAAGTTCAATGCTGCTTCTCAGGCTTCGTTTCTTCACCACGATATTTGGTGCCACTTGAGTAATTAACATGAATTTCTCCTGTTAATTCAGCGGAATTCGAAGAGAAAATGGATTTAACAGGAATTTCTCCTGTTAATTTAGACATTTGCTGATAAAACCGCTTATTTCCGCCCATTTAACAGGAACTTTTCCTGTTAATTGAGTCCTATTTAAATCATTCGAAAAATTAGCTGGAGCTTTTCCCGTTAGATTAATAAAAAAGATAAGAATCCAAATAAAATGATCTAACTAACAAAAAAGAGACTTAGCTTATCGTCAGCTAAATCTCCGGTGGTCCGGTCGTATGGTATGGATTGTGCCTTTTATAAATAAATTCATTTCAGCTTGAACCCTTGACCTACAAGGAAGTCATGCAAATGATCACGCAGCCGATCCGACTTGAACCTTCTTAACATTTCACGAGACCATCTTGTTTCCTGCTCTCCGCCTTTGCCTCCGCCTTTGCGCGCAGCATAATACTCCCGAGTGATCGAATCGTAAGCAATAATTTCATCCTCCAACCCGCTCTGCTTATACGTTTCTTGATGATAGACAGCTGCGAGCGGCAATCTTGGACGAAGATCAGGCTCTTGATCAGAAACGCCTACGCACATGCCAAACACCGGATAGACAAGCTCAGGCAGCTCAAGCAATTCCGTTACTTCTTTAGGATTATTGCGAATTCCACCGATATAAACGATCCCATAACCAAGTGACTCCGCAGCGATTGCCGCATTTTGAGCAGCCAGTGTCGCGTCAATCGTTCCGAGCAGAAACAGCTCCACGTTCTGACGAAGCTCTACATCCTCATGCAGCCTTGCTGCCAATCTGACTTTATTTAGATCGGCACACCAGATGAGAAACACCGGACTTTCAACTATTTGCTGCTGATTGCCGGCAAGCTCCGCAAGCTTTCGCTTCCGCTCTGTGTCCTTTACAGCAATTACGCTGTAAGCTTGGATATTGGATGAGGTGGAGGCTGCTTGCCCTGCCAATATGATTTGTTCCAAATGCTGCTCAGGAATGGGCGAGTCTTTATATTTGCGGATGGAGCGATGGTTTTTTAATAAAGCAATAACTTCGTTCATTGCTTTACCTCCTCTACATGAATAAGTGCTCTTGAAACAAAAAAACCGAAGACACAGATCAACTGTTGTCTCCGGTTTTCCGGTAGAACTATAATCCCGATTATTCAAACTGTTTTAGTGCAAAAAATGTACTGAAAATTTATCACGTAATAAATCTTTTGTCAATCATCATTGTTGTACGCAATACGATCTATCGTACCTTTTAGAAAAAAGTGTATTGTAAAACATATTATTCTTAGTATAATACTCGGCATAAAATCAAAACAACTCAAATGGAGGTGAAATCTGTGGTTGATCTCATCATTATTGGCGCAGGCCCCTACGGAATTTCACTTGCCGCTCATGCAGCCGCAAGCAAAATGTCCTATGTCCTTCTGGGCAAACCTATGTTTTTCTGGAAGGAGCAAATGCCGCAAAATATGTTCATTCGCACCCATCCACGCTACATCAGTCTCTCCGATAAGAATGATGAATTCACCATTGAACGATTCAGCTGCGAAACCGGCATAGAACTGCAGCCCCCCTTTCCTCGTCCTCATTTTGTTGATTATGCCTTATGGTTTGCCAAACAAACCGAGATCTCCTTCACTTCGGAGCATGTATCAGAGCTTCATTATTCATCCTCTGGCTTCAACGTAATTACTCACGAAGGTAAGCAATATCAAGCCAAACATGTGGTCATAGCTACAGGTTTGCAGCATTATAGCTACATCCCTCCAGTACTAAGCTCGTTGCCGCCACCGCTCATCTCCCACACCTTCGCTCATCGTGATTTTAACCCCTACGCAAACAAGAAGGTAGCTGTTATCGGCAGCGGCCAAAGCGCTTGGGAAGCCGCCGCACTGCTTCATATGGCTGGAAGCGAGGTTGAGCTTTTGTTCCGGCGTGACGCCGTCCAGTATGCAAGCGAGGATAATGTCGAATCTGGCCAGAAGCTCATCGACTCCGCTGAACAGTTCTATCTACAGTCCGACCAGCTCAAGGAGGAGCGGAGAGATACACCGCGTCAAAGCAGTGTTGCTCCTTTCTTAAAGCCCTACGTAGAAGGGAAAGTGACGATGACTGGCGGCGCAGCCATTACACATGCAGAAGCTACGATTGATGGCAAGGTGCTGCTTCAGCTTGGAAACAATGAAACTCGCCTCGTCGATCATGTTATTGCCGCTACCGGCTACCAAATCAATCTAGACCAGGTGCCTTTTCTGCCGTCCCATGTGTTGCAGCTTATCGAGCGAGAGCCAAATTCTAATACAAAATTCCCTCTGCTAAGCGCTCAATTTGAAAGCAGCATACCTGGACTTTACTTTGCCGGCCCACTAGCGACCTTTACTCATGGTCCCGCTTTCGGCTTCGTTGCAGGCTTGCGCCAAGCATGCCGATCCATTATTCCTCATATCCAGCAGCATACGTAATAAAAGCAGGGGCAAATGAATGCAACATTCACTTGCTCCTTCGCTTTCCTTCCTTAACCCATTCCAATCCGCTTAAATGAACAGCACAAAACAAAGGGGCCGCATTTTACGCTGCACCTTTGCTTTGGCTCTCTAATCTACTTATCTCCTATTGTCGTTCGGAGCGTTTCAACGTCTTTGTTGATGGCCTCCGTTGCTTTGCGAATTGCAGAGTTTACATCCAACCCGTTGATGGCTAAATCCTCAGCCGCCTCTGTCAATCTTGTCGTTATTTCCAGTTCGTAGGGATGAACGTAATGCTCCTGCAGCGGCTCGCCAATAAACACGTTTTGCACCGCTTTCCCCTGCAGCACTGGAATGTCCAGCCCATATTCCTTCTCCAGCTCTGGATTAATAACAGCCGGAACCCGGCCATTTCTAGATAAAATCCGCTGGCCCTCATCCGATAAAATTTCAGCAATGACTTGGAAAGCTTCATCCTTATGCTTGCTCTGGCTGTTCACCGAAAGCGAATGAATTTGCGCCTCTCTTGTTTTGCCCAGCTGGTCGCTAAAGTTTGGTGCCGGAGCGAAATCCCAATTAAACTCAACGCCCTGCTGACGCAGCTCCTCCAGCGGACCGATCATATTTGCCAGCCAAGTTACCCGCATGCCGATAATTTGATCCTTCATAAATTGATCGCGACCCCAGTTCCATGTATGTTCTGGCGTTACGTAACCAGGAATTTCAAAGATGCGCTTGTTAAGCTCAAACACGCGCAGCCAGTCGGGCGTATCGAGTGCAGCATTTCCCGTGTCATGATCGACGTACGGCAGCCCCAGCCCTTTGGCTAGCCCCGTTAGGTTGTCAACCGATAGACCGATATACTGCACGCCATTCTCCGTACGAGTCAGCTTTGCAGCAATATCCAGCACCTCATCCCAGGTCAGCTGTTTTTCTGTAGGATACGGAACACCAAACTTATCAAAAATATCTTTATTATAGTAGAGGATATGCTGATTGGAGTTAAACGGAATCGCATAGATTTCGCCTCCCTTGTCTTTCGTTATATCTTTGATGTAGTCATACAAAATCGGTTTGATCCGGCTCTCATCAAAATGATGGCGTTTAATAAGCTCTCTCAAATCCTCATAGGCGCCCGTTCGGATAATGCGCTGATGGGAGGAAGAGGAGGAATAAATAATGTCCGGAACATGTGTGGAAAGCACTTCTTCATTTGTAGTTGTTGCCGCAGGCGTTATTCTTTCGATAGTTACATTTGGATATTTTTTCTTAATCGGGTCTGCTATGAGCGTATTAAATTCCACGTCTGGAAAAGTACCGCTCGTGCTGAAAAGGGTCAACGTAAGCGGTTCGTCACCAAGCTTTTTGAAGTCCGCTTCTTCCGTTACGGCTGCGTTCGTTTCTTGCTGCTTATTTGCATTGCTCTCAGCCTTGTTAGCCGGTGTATTATCCTTACTGGCACAAGCCCCCAATATAGCAAACAACATTAAAATAACTACGCCTATCGTAAGTTTTTTCATGATTAATCTCTCTCTCCTCTATCATGAGGTTCAGCTGTGTCGTTTAATAGCCAACATGCTCTCACCTAGTCTTTTAAAGTACAGCTTTGCTCTCATAACGAATATTCGCCGGCCGCTTCAATCCAAGCTGCTCTCGCAAGCTCGTTCCCGAATATTCCGTCCGAAACAATCCGCGATTTTGCAGCTCTGGAATCACCTTGTCTACAAATTGCGTAAGGCCGCTCGGGAAAATCTGCGGCATAACATTGAACCCATCAGCAGCGCCGTTAACAAACCAATTTTCAATCACATCTGCAAGCTGAAGAGGCGTACCCGTAAACGTAAAATGTCCTCTGGCTCCTGCTAGGCGATTAATCAATTGCTTCAGCGTTAACTGCTCATGGCGAACGAGATCCAGTATGAGCTGATGCCTGCTTTTGTTGCCATTAACCTCATCCGTTTCACGCACGCCCTCCAATGAAAGCGGCTCATCAAGCGGATACGCGGATAAATCAATGCCTAATCGCTCCGATAGCTGTTTAATTGCACCATCTTTATTTACATAATTGAATAGTTCGCTCTCGATTTCTCTCGCTTCCTCTACCGTGTCTGCCAATATYGGGCTAATACCCGGCAAAATCTTCAGCTGGTCGGCCTCTCTTCCATACTTCGGCAGTCTTGATTTTACATCCTTATAAAACTGCTGAGCACTTTCAATGCTTTGATGCGCGGTAAAGATAACTTCCGCTACCTTTGCAGCAAATTCCTTGCCGCTCTCCGAGGAACCCGCCTGCACCAGCACAGGATAACCCTGCGGCGGCCTTGCGATATTTAGAGGTCCCTTCACCGAATAATATTTTCCTTTAAAATCAATCGTATGGACTTTGTCTTTATGAATACGGGTTCCCACCGTTTTATCATTAATGACCGCCTCATCCTCCCAGCTGTCCCACAGCTGCTTGGCGATTTCTACGAATTCATCTGCTTCCTCGTAACGCAGCGCATGATCGGGATGATCCTCCCTGCCGAAATTATGTGCGGCTGATCCAGCACCCGTAACGATATTCCAGCCCGCTCTCCCTTTGCTTATGTGGTCTAGGGAGGCAAACTTCCGCGCCACATGAAAAGGTTCATTATACGTAGTGCCAACCGTAGCAATTAATCCGATATGCTTCGTCCTGCTTGCCAGCGCAGCCAGCTCCGTGAATGGTTCGAGCTTATTGGAGCGTCCGATATAGCCATCAGCCAGAAATACGGAATCCATTAGTCCTCTTTCAGCCGTCTGAACAATTTGCAGCACATGCTCGAAATCAAGGTTGCGGCTCGGCTCCGCCTCCGGCAGCCGCCATGAAGCTTCATGATGGCCGGTCCCGAACAAAAAGGCGTTGAGATTTAATTTGCGCTCCGATTCTCCCATATTTAATCCCCTCTCCATCGTCTGCTTATTGACCGATCGTCGTTTTTAAAGTCTCTACATCTTTATTAATCGCATCCGTTGCTTTGCGTATAGCCGAGTTAACATCTAGACCATGGATGGCAAGATCCTCAGCTGCTTCGGTAAGCCGTATCGTAATGCTCGATTCATAAGGATGAATGAAATGCTCTTGAATGGGCTTCCCAATAAAAACATTCTGAACGGTTTTGCCTTGCAGAACCGGTATTTCTAAGCCGTAATCCTTCTCCAGTTCCGGATTGATAATAGCTGGAACACGCCCGTTCTTAGCAATAATCCGCTGCCCCTCATCCGATAAAATTTCTGCGATCACTTGAAACGCCTCATCTTGATGCGGGCTTTGGCTGTTGATCGCAATAGAGTGGATTTGCRCTTCTCTCGTATTGCCAAGCTGATCGCTGAAGTTTGGCGCCGGCGCGATATCCCAGTTGAACTCCACACCCTGTTGGCGCAGCTCCTCAAGCGGACCAACCATATTGGCAAGCCAAGATACCCGAATGGCAATGTTTTGATCCTTCATGAAATGGTCACGAGTCCAGTTCCATGTGCCGTCCTGCGCTACATAACCTGGTATTTCAAAAATCTTCTTCTGCAGCTCGAATACGCGAAGCCATTCCGGCGTATCGAGCGCAGCCTGCCCCGTCTCCCGATTCAAGTAAGGAATGCCCAGCGATTTGCCCAAACCAGTTAAATTGTCTACAACAAGCCCGATATATTGAATGCCGTTTTCTGTTCTGGTCAGCTTCGTGCCAAGCTCTACCGCTTCGTCCCATGTCAACTGCTTCTCGGTTGGATAAGGAACGCCGAATTTATCAAAAATATCTTTGTTGTAATACAAAACATGCTGATTGATATTGAAAGGTAGCGCGAGAACCGCATCTCCTTTGCCCTTCGTTATGTCCTTGATATAGTCGTAGCCAATCGGTTTGAGACGGCTCTCGTCAAAATGATGTTTTTTGATTAATTCTCTTAAATCCTGATATACACCCGTCCGAATAACCCGCTGCTGCACACTGCCAAATATAATGTCCGGCACATGTGTGGACAGCACCTCCTCCGGAGTCGTCGTCGCTGCTGGCGTAATTCGTTCAATGGTTACGTTCGGATACTTCGCATGAATGGGACCTGCGATCATCGCTTCGAATTCCACGTCCGTAAAGGTAGCGCCAGTGGAATAAAACGATAATTTCAGCGGCTCATCCCCAAGCTTCTTGAAATCCGCGGTTTTGGTCGCACTGTTCGTTGCATCCTTCTTGCCTGATGCATCATTCTGCTTTGCAGGTGCGTTATTGTCTCCCCCGCATGCGGAGATCGATGCTGCAAGAACAAATATGACGATAATAACCCCTAGTTTCTTCATCCTATATCCTCTCATTTCTATTATTTATTTATATTTGCTGAAGATGGCGCGTATTGGCGGGACGCTGTAGCCCTAAGCTGTCACGAAGCGTCTTGCCTTCATATTCGGTACGGAATAATCCACGGTTTTGCAGCTCTGGAATGACCTTGTCTACAAAGGTCTCAAGCCCTGTAGGAAAGAGCTGCGGCAGCACGTTGAAGCCATCAGCCGCATGGTTTTTAAACCATTTTTCAATAAAATCCGCCGTTTGAAGCACAGAACCGGTAAACGTGATATGCCCATGTCCTCCATTGCTGCGATAAAGAAGCTGGCGAATCGTAAAGCTTTCTCTGCGCGCCGCATCGATAATGACCTCCTGCCTGCTGCGAATGCCGTTGAACTCCTCAGCAGGCTTGGCTTTCTCCAGCGGCACCTGCGCATCCAGCGGATAATCATTCAAATTCACCGTGAATCGCTCCGATAAGCTATCAAGCGCACGCCTTGTATCTACAAAAGCATGCAGCTCCTCCTCAATCTCGCGCGCTTCCGCTTCCGTATCAGCCACAATCGGAGCGAGCCCTGGCAAAATAACAAGCTCATCAACCGTTCTCCCATACTTCGCCAAACGTGATTTCACATCGTAGTAGAAGGCACGGCCTGCATCGAACGTTTGCTGCGCCGTAAAAATAACCTCCGCCGTTTTCGCTGCCAGCTCCTTGCCTTGCTCGGAGGAGCCTGCTTGCACGAGCACCGGATATCCTTGCGGCGGACGCGGAATATTGAGCGGTCCCTTCACCGAATAGGTATGTCCTTTGAAGTTGATCTCGTGCACCTTATTTGCATCCAGCAATTTACCCGCTTTTTTATCGAAAATAAGGGCGTCGTCTTCCCAGCTGTCCCATAGCTGCTTCACCACTTCCACGAACTCCTCGCCCGTCTCGTAGCGCTGCGCATGCTCTGGGTGTTCGTCTCTGCTGAAGTTATGGGCAGCTGAGCCAGCACCCGTCACGATATTCCAGCCAGCTCTGCCGCCGCTTATATGATCCAGCGAGGCGAATTGCCTTGCGACATGGAACGGATCGTTATATACGGTCCCGACTGTCGCAATCAAGCCGATATGCTCCGTTACAGAAGCAAGTGCYGCGAGCAGCGTAAACGGCTCCAGCTTGCTGCCGCCGCCTGCATATCCATCTGCTAAAAATACGGAATCCAGCTTGCCACGCTCAGCGATTCGAGCCAGCTGCCCTAAGTAATCAATGTCCAGCTCCAAATCCGGACGAGCATCTGGATGCCGCCAAGCTCCCGCATGATGGCCTGTCGCTCTCAAAAAAACGTTCAAATGAACCTTTCGACTCGCTTCACTCATTAGGAATGCACCTCTTCTTCCGTTTTTTTGGCCTGCCAGCTATTTGTAGGCCTCGTTAAGCCTAAATTTCCGCGCAGCGTTTGCTCTTTATAGGAGGTACGGAACAATCCGCGATTTTGCAGCTCAGGGATAACTTTGTCGACAAAGCGCTCCAGCCCGCTCGGATACACCTGCGGCATCACATTAAAGCCATCGGCCGCCCCATTCTTGAACCACTTTTCAATGACATCGGCCAGCTGCAGCGGTGTACCCGTAAAAGTAAAATGCCCTCTTGCCCCTGCTAAGCGATTGATCAATTGCCTGAGCGTCGGCTGTTCGCGTTCTACTAAATCCAAAATAAGCTGGTGGCGACTCTTCATGCCGCTTACCTGATCTGTCGTTTGTGCGCCATCCAGATTGACAAGGTCATCAAGCGAATGATTAGACAAATCAACGCCTAAGCGGCCCGATAACCGCTTAATCGCTCCTTCATGATCGATAAGCTCAAACAGCTCATTTTCCAGATCCTGCGCCTCTGCTTCTGTATCCGCCAATATCGGACTAAGTCCAGGCAATATTTTCAGCTGATCCGTCGTCTTGCCATACTTCGCCAAACGTGACTTCACATCTTTATAAAAAGCTGCTGCCTCCTCGAAGGTCAGTTGAGCAGTAAAAATGACCTCCGCCAGCTTAGCGGCAAATTCCTTGCCCGTCTCAGATGAGCCCGCTTGGACGAGTACAGGATAACCTTGCGGCGGCCGCGCGATATTAAGCGGTCCCTTTACTTTGAAATACTTCCCGGCATAATCAATCGTATGAACCTTGGCTTCATCAATAAGAATGCCGCTTATCTTGTCATTTGGCAGCGCGTCATCCTCCCAGCTGTCCCACAGCTGCTTGACGATCTCTACAAATTCCTCCGCTGATTCATAACGATCATGATGCTCCGGATGCTGCTCCCTGCTGAACTGCTCTGCAGCAGGTCCCGCTCCCGTCACGATATTCCAGCCTGCGCGACCCTTGCTAATATGGTCTAAGGAAGCAAACTTTCTTGCGATATGAAACGGTTGATTATAGGTCGTTTCTACCGTTGCAATTAAGCCGATATGTTTGGTTGCCGCTGCTAATGCTGACAGCATGGTGAACGGTTCAAGCGATCCCGATCCCGCCCAGTAGCCATCCGCCAGAAATACAGAATCGAGCAAGCCGCGTTCGGCAATTTGAGTCAGCTTTAAGTAGTGTTTAATATCAATACCTCGCTCCGGCTGCGTATCCGCATGCCGCCACGATGCTTCATGATGGCCTGATGCGGCCAGAAACGCATTAAGATTTAGTTTTCTTTCCAATCCACTCATCGCACGACTCCCCTTAAGTTATTTTCGAATGAAATAACTTTGTTCAATTCCCCAAAAAAAATAGCCAGAGCTGCCCTAAGGCAATCTCCGGCTATCCGGTCGATAATTTCCAATTAAATCAATTGGTTTTATAAGGATTATAGTAAGTGCTAAGAATTTATCATCTCAACTTCGTAATGTCAACGTTTTTTTGATTTACTATTCTACTAATCCTGTCCGTTCTACCCCTTCAATGAACCACCGCTGAGCGAACAAATACACGACAAGCAGCGGCATAATAATTAAGAAAGAGGCCGCCATCTTGATCGCTTCGGCATAAACGGTAATCTCCCCTGCCCCTTCAGCCAGCTTCATCTCGCCAGCCATTCTTGCCAGCGTAATGGAGAGAGGTACGTTCTCCGCAGTAAACATAAAGAGTGACGGAAAGTAAAAATCATTCCAGTTCCAGACGAAGGAAAATAGTACAACCACAACGGTAGCCGACCTCGACAGCGGAAACATGACGCGGAAGAACAAGCGGAAAGGGCCTGCGCCGTCCATTCGCGCAGCCTCGTCCAGCTCTTTGGGCAGTGTGGAATAGAAGGATCGATAGATGATTACGAACATCGCTCCTTTCAAGCCATGGCCAAATAAAGCGGGGACAACCATCGGCAAAAACGTGTTCAGCCAGCCGAACTCTTTAAAGAGCATGATCGATGGCAAAATCGTAATTTGCGGCGGCATAATAAACGTAAACAACAGCAGAGCTCCCCATACTTTTTTGAAGGGGAACTCCAGCCTTGCGAACGCATAACCGGCAATTGCACAGGAGAATACCTGCAGCACCGCAACGGAAGAAGCCAGCGAGACGCTGATGAGGAAACTCTTCGTGTAATTCAGCATTTCACTCGCCTGCTGCAGATGCCCCAAAAATATGGACCGCGGCACCCAAATAACGGTTGGGTCAAGAATGTTTCTCGCATCCTTCACCATCGTCGTCACCATGTATAGAATCGGCTTCATATAGATGAAGGCGACATTGATCAGAATAATATAAACAAACAGCTTGAAGAGAATGCCCTTATCTATTTCTGCTCCAAGCAGCCGATACCTGAGACCAATCAAGCTTCTTCGCAGCTTTTCATCGCTATATAGATTAGTCGCAATCTCATTTCCTTTTTTCACAATTTTCATGAACGCTCACCTCTCTTTCCCGCTTATCGTTTTCCTGAAAGCGACTTATCCACTCGGCTGTATAGCAATAAGGTCAAGAGTACGAAAGTTAGGATGATTAAGAAATAGATCCATGCCAAAGCGCTGGAGCTGCCATAATTGCTCGTATTCACTCGGCTGACAATCGGATTGGAAGGGAAGGTGAATAAATCGACTACCGTGTACATTAAGTTCAAAAAAATATAAGGGACAAGTCCGGGCAGCGTTATTTTCCAAAACGTATTCCAAGGTCCCGAGCCGTCAATGCGGGAAGCCTCGTACACAGATGCCGGCAGCGTCTGGCGTCCCGCGAGAAAAATAAGGATTTGCACGCCTGAATACCAAAGGACAAGCACAAATGAGCTCATAACCTTTTGAATCGGAGCCGCCCATGATCCCGGAACATATTCACGCAAATAATAGTCGATACGCAGCGTCTCCATAATGCTGAGAGAACCTTCTCCCTGCGCAATAAACTCCTGCACGATCTGGCCGGAGGAGAAAATAACAGGCAAAAAGAAGATAACCCGAAACAGCGTTCTGCCTGGAAAACGCAAATTAAGCAAGATGGCGACAAACAGGGAAAAGACAAGAATGATCGGAATCATCATGGCTGACTCCCTTAGAAACGGGAACAGCTCCTCATAGAGCAAGCTTCCGTTCGCGATCAATATTTCCCGGTAATGGCTGAGTCCAATAAATGTATAGTTGACGCTGCTCACCGTAATTTTCACCTGATGAAAGCTCATATACAGCGAATAGCCGAGCGGGAACGCCACAAAAACGAGGAAGCCAAACACCCAAGGCGCGATAAACAGGGAGCCTTCGAGCTTCCTAACTGTCGTATTTTCCAGCTTGCGACTCCATCTCATGGCTTCGTTCCTCCTTTTATGACGACAAAGTCTTTTGCTGGAACGATAATGCCATCCTTGCTGTAATCGGTCTGATTATAATTGACGATGATACGATAATCGCTGCCATACTCTGTTTCCTTCACATTTGGAGCGAGCGTACGATGTCCCGTAATAAACTGCTCCTGCACAGCTGCAAGCGCCTCATTGGTTTTGGCATATTCAGCTCGTAAATGATCGATCCAATCCTTATAGTTCAAGCTGTAATACCAGTAGGAATAGGAATTTTTCAAATCAGCTGCCTTGTCGCCGCTAAGCACATAAGCAGGGTAAGCCCCATATTCAATGCTGCGGAGCAGCTCATCATCGAACTCATCGCGCAAATTAGACCATTCCAGCGAATAYGTGCGCAAGCCATGGAGAACGATTTGGGCAAAAGGAATCGCTTCACTGATGAAGACATCATACGAATAATCAGCGGTTAGGCGATGGACATGATCGATTTGGGCTAGCGCATAGAAATTCACATTATTCGCCGCAAGCGACCCGAGTGCTTCCTTGCTCTTGTTCAAAATGCTGCGCTGTACATCGACAACCTCTGCCCTGCTCGCCGAGTATCGGCTGTTGAAATCCGTATTGACCTGCTTGCCGATGCCATCCTCGAAATAGATGCCGTCAGCTCCCAAGCTTTTATAGCTGTTCAAATCGGCCGAGACTACCTTCTCATAGAACCTCGGGCTTACAAACTTCGCTGCGTCCTGGTCCTCATTTCCCCTTTCCTCCAGCACCGTTCCTGCCAAATTGCGCAAGCCGTCGCGTCTCCACCAGAACCGATCGTCGCCATTCGTATTGAGCGTATAATTCGCCGTCAAATAAACCGGAATATTCAAGGTATGAGCGAAGGAAATAAAGCTTTTCATCCCTTTGTTTCCACCTAAGCGCTTATCTACAGGAAAGTAGCCGCCATGCGTGCTGTAACCGTCCTGCTGCCACCCTGAGAATTGAATTTGCAGATGCTGAATCCCGCTGTCATAAATCGAACGAACAAGCTCGGTCGCCTCTTCCGTCGTGGTCGCTTTTAAATATGAATCTGCAAAAAGCCCCTTCTCGATGTCTGCGCCTACAATGTCCACAAACAGCGGAATGTCCTTTTTATTTGTTTCCAGCGGTTTTACACCCTGCTCTTGAATCAAATAATTGCGATAAACCTCTGCCATGCCAGCATAATCACTTTTATTAGGGAGCAGTGGATAATAACGCGTTGCGCGAGCATTCGTTATAAACTTATCGCCGCTGTATGTATAGAAGCCCTCACCCGTGCTCTTGCTTACACTTTGGAAAAACTTCTTCCGATACTGCCATTCGGTCGTCACCCAGTTCGAGCGGCCCACCGCGCCTGACGGCGCTGCATAAACATTCGCGAACGCCTCCCCTTCAGAGATAATCGCAACAAACGCCTGATCCCCTGACTTTAAGCCGAATACAGGCATCGTAATCCCCTGTCTGCCTGTATTTTCGTTGTAATAGGATAGATCCTGCCCATAAACACTTTCATTGTAGGTCAACTGCTGCATCAATCGCTCTGCCTCAAAATGGATCAACGAGCCGGAGCCGTCCGGCAGCAAAAGGTAACCCTCCTGTCCAGCAGACGGCTGAGCCCCAAACAAAGAGTATAGCTTAATATTCAATAAGCTTAAAGCGCCTTCGACGATTCCCTCATCCAAAATTCTCGTCTCTACATAGTCCTTGTGCAGACGCACCTCAATCGGAATTTTCAACTGCACCTTCGGCAGCACGAAGGTGACCGAGAATCCATTTTCCGCAGCCTGAAAGTTTTCCAAGTAACCTTGGTTCTCGATTAACCCGGCAGTTACAGAGGAGGATTTGTAGTTTTTAGCATTTACGTATTCAATAATGACGGGAGAGGTTAAATTATTTTTCCACGTATTCGGTACCGTTTCTTCCTCCCAATACTTCGGCTCTGGATAAGAACGCCATATCTTCCCTGTCGCTTTATTGATGACTTGGAAGTGAGCTGATGCCTTATCTACAAGCAACAGTAATTGGTCTGATTCTGCGATTTGCTCGAAATTTGCTTCAACTGGCAATCCCGCTTTATAGGGAACGGTGCCTTTCGTTTCAAATAGATTTGCAGCATCTACGGCCACGGCAACGGATTTACCCCATAACCCGACCGCCACAAGAGCAAACCATCCTATACCGGTCAGCAAAACAGCAAAGAGCAGCAGCTTCATAACGAGCTTTATGTTTATTTTGCGTACAGTCATCGGATGATCACCTCCTGATATAAGGAATTAATAAAGTTGACCAATTCTATGCTTAGGCTAATTAAGATGAAAATGAGAATGACAATAATAGCAAGCGCAAGCAACGATAGTAGAATAATAAAAATAGCTTCAATAAAGGTATAGTTGTGTATGCCTTGCACCATCCATATGAACAGAAAAACAACCCATAAAACGATAAACAGCTTCAAAAACTTAAAGATCGCCAGCTCGTTTAAGGTCAGCACATTGGAGAGTAGAGTTACAGGTATACCGATGAGAATAATCGGAAATAAGGCGTAGCAGCTGCCATAAAATACGTCTCGGAACCGTCCCTCACCTCTAAGAAGCGAGCTGATCAAATAGTTGGAGACGACAAAGCCGAGCCAAATTCCAATAAATTGAATCGTAATGGGAAACAAATCAATACCGACATGCACGGCCGGATTGAAGACAAAGCTTGTGCCCGCCTGTATATATCCGTACGATGCTAGTGCAAATATAAGTATCAGTATGCTGCTTAACCAACCTGCCTTGTTTTCGTACCGAATAGCATAGAAGCCGTCTACAGGATGTTTTATTAAATAGAACATATGCTGCAGCTGTTCAAGTATCGGATGCCTAGCACTGCGTTTAGCTGACGATTTGCCTTTTAAGCGAAGCTTTTTGGATAAAGCATTCCATAGAAGATACACGACGCCGAGCACGAGCGCCATATTCATGAGGACGCCAAAGTGCTTCTGAAACCATGTCAACCGATTTTGCCAAAAGGATTCTGAATAGCCGCCTACTACGCCCGCCTGATAAAACAGCTGCTCCGACCTTGCGTACTCCTCTTTTTTGTAAGCGGCCTTCGCCAAACCGATCAATGCCGGTGTATATTGTGCATTTAAACGATGAACCTCGCTCCAGAGCGGCTCGCTTTGCTCGTATCTGCCTTCCTGCGTTAATTGATTCGCTTCATGGACGAGATGGCCGAACTCAGACAGTCGCAGCACTTGAATGAAATTATTAACGCTGTCCAGCACGAGCAGTTCACCCTTGGAATTGCTCGCAATAGCTGCTGGCGCTTTGACGATTCCTGTCTTGGACGTAGCGGTAATGACATCCCCGCCCCAGAAAAACAACAGATTGCCATTCGAATCATATTGGCTAATCATATTGCCTACAGAGTCGATCACAGTAAAGTTGCCGGCAGCATCCACCGTAATATCATTGAGCTGAGGACTTACACTTTGCCTCGTTCTGTGAAATACCTCTCCGTAAGAACGCACCGGCTGCAGGGCGGCGAATTCCCCTTTGCCTACCAGCTGGTCGAGACCCGCGATGTTGAGCTTTTTGACCTGATCCGAGCTAATTTCCTTCGTCACCGTATAAATAAATCCGTTCTTGTCTATCGTTGAGCCCGCAATAGCTCCAGGCAGCTTCTTCAGCTCCCTTTGATACATTTCCCGCGTATATACAAATCGCTTAAATGCGTCAAACAAAGAGAAGCTTACGCGATTCGGCCCAAAAAAACTAATGAAATTGCCCTCTGGATCCAGCTGCACCAAGCCTTGAAAAGCGCCAAGCGTCGTTACATAAATAAAGCCGCGCTTATCTACAATGAGGTTAACCGGATCATACTTGAAAGCCGGCGGCAAATAGCTGGACTCCGGACGGCCAAATGCTTTTAGCAGCTTGCCTTCTTGATCGAGCCTTACGACCCGGTTGTTGCCGGTATCAGCAACGTAAATCTCTCCAGCTTCATCGACATAAATGCCGCTTGGCTTCTTGAGCGGGCTTTCTGTTACTTTGATTTCACGAACATATTGGCCGTGCTCATCCAAGTGTACGATTCGATTATTGCCCGTGTCTGCAATGTAGATATGGTCCTTATCATCCACAAATAGATCCTTGGGCTGATTAAGCTGCAGCTTTGTTTTCCCTTCGGCTCCCGCAGCTTGGTTTGCTTCCGTAATCTCAACATCCGTGCCAATAATGCCAGCAGGAATGTAAGCCGCTTGCGTCTTCACCAGCTGTCCGAATCCATCCTTATAGTAGGTTTCGTACGGTAACTGCGAGGCTGTGGCCGGTGAGATGGGCCAAGCTATGTAAATCGCCGTAATCAGGATTATAATGATCGGACGAATCCGCAGCCTCCTGTTCTTCAAACGATTTCCCCCTTATTTAATACCGGAATGCGCCATTGTCGAAATGACCTTGCTTTGCAAAATAACAAAGAAAATTAAATTCGGAACGAGCATAATAAGCGCTGCTACAGCAGCGGCGCCTTGACGCGCCACATTGTTCGCCAAGTTATTGGTTAATGTCGATAGGAAAAACGGAAAGTTTTTCATTTCATCGTCCTGCATAAACAGCATCGATGTCTCCACGTTGCCCCAAGAGTTCTGAAAGGCGAGGATCGCAACGGTCGCGATGGCCGGCATACACATCGGAATGACGATTCGAGCAAATACGATCAATTCGTTTGCCCCGTCTATTCGTGCAGCCTCCAGCAGTGAATCAGGAATCTGATCCACGAATTGCTTGAGCAGGAACACGCCCACCGGCAAAGCAAGTACGGGCAGCAAATGCCCCCAGTACGTATTCATAATGCCAAGGTGGCTGACGACCAAATACCTCGGAATTTGAATAACCTCCGGTGTAAACATYAGCATCAGAATAATCGTAGCAAAGATGAATGCGCGGCCTGGAAAAGGATGTTTTGACAGCGGATAAGCGCAAAGCGCACTCACAGTCGTCACGCCAACAACACTCGCAGCCGAAATGAACAAGCTATTGAACAAATAGCGCGATACCGGAACGATTGAGTTGGACGTTACCCAAAAGAGCTCAACAAAGTTCTGAATGTTCGGCTCCTTCACAAAGAAGGTCGGCGGATAGACGAACAATTCATGATAAGGCTTGAAGGCATGATTAAAAATATAAATGATCGGCAGGATCATGATGACGGATAGGATGAGCATGAACAGATTAAAGCTTATTTTTATACCAAGGCTTGATTGTTTCAGCTGTTACTCCTCCTTCGTACCGAACAATCCCCAGCTGAGCTTGTTCGCGAAATACATAAATATAAGAAGAAACACCGAAACCGTCGCCGCATAACCCATTTCAAAACGGATGAGACCATAATCGTTAATATGGTTCACGATCAAATGCCCGGCATATTCCGGCGTCGGGTTTTGACCGGAAAGCTCAACACCAATGGATCCGGTCTTAAAGGTCGTAACGATCGCCATCACGGCGCCAAACAGCATCTGCGGCTTCATGGACGGAATCGTAATATACCATAGCTCCTGTATGTTGTTTCTGATGCCATCGATTCTTCCTGCCTCATAAAGTATCGTATCCACGTTAAGAATACCCGCCAGCATTGCTAGGAAGCCTACACCCATGCTCGACCACAACGTGACGACGATCATCGAGTTCATAAGAAACTCTGGACTTGTCACCCATAGCTTTGGCACGTCGATAAGGCCTGCTTTTAATAGAAAGCTGTTCAAATAGCCAATGCGATCGCCCGACAGCAAGGGAAGCCAGATAATCGTCATCGCTATGCCAACGGTAAGCGATGGCGTATACATCGCAAGCGCCACCCACTTGCGAACGCCGCCGCGCAGCCGTGAAATAAGCCATGCGAGCAGGAAGGAGGCAGCATAGCCGCCGGGACCAACAATGACAGCAAACTTAAATGTATTGGGCAGCGCATATTTTAGGAACAGCAGATCCTGCGCGATCAAATACTGAAAGTTGCTCCAGCCAATAAAGCGAGGAGGCTCAATCCCGTTGTAATAGGTAAAGCTTAAGCCTACGGCGGCAAGAATCGGAATAACAATAAACAGAGCGAAGCATATCAGAAACGGCGCGATAAACAAATACGAAATACGATACGACCATAATCTACTCCACATAACGATCAATCCCTTCCCAAGGCTGATCGACAATAGGAATGTCCAGCTTATTCACCTGTTCGCCTCGCTCATTAATGTAGCCAAATTCCTGCTGCTTCCTTAGAAGCTCGCGGTTAATATCCCGAACGGCTTGCTCCAAGGAGGACATATAATTCGCTGTTCCAACAACGGATCGATTCCATGCATTATGAATCTCGCGTTCCAAGAAATATCCGCCGGGCACATTCGGAATATCCTTATACCATTTCCACTGGTTCAAAATAATTTCAGCATCCTCCTTTTTCCACGGCAGATGCGTGAAGGCTTCCACGTTGGACGTATTCCAGCGGAAAGCGACGCCATTGACCGCTTCCAAGTCAGAGCCGTATTGCTCCTGCACCTCGGCTGACAACCACCACTTCAGGAATTGCCATGCCTCTGCTTTTTTATTGGACTTGTCAAAAATGACACCCGTACGCTGCCCACCGCCAGCCCAGCGGCTTATCGATCCGTCCGCCTGCTTCGTACCAGGAATAAGCGCGATGCCCCAGCGGCCATTCAGCTCAGGCGCAGCAGCCGAAAGCTGCACATACATGTTGTAATCCGATATGCCGATTGGCATCGTTCCGCTGCGGAAATGCTGGTAGAAGCTCGGCACCTCCCGCTCCACAGCGTATGTATTAAATAGATCCGTCCACTGCTTGAAGGCACGATATGCTTCTGGACCATCGAGACCCGATTTCACACCGCCGGGTTCATAAAACTCCACGCCGTTTTGATAGAAAAAATGCGTAAACTCCTTCGGATTTACGTAGAAGTTCATGAAGTTTTGCTGCAGCGTAGGCAATAGCTGATAAATGTCCTCCCATGTCTCGGGAATTTCAGCTCCTATGCGCTTCAAAATATCCTTGCGATAATAGAGAACTTGGAACGACTGCGTTTCCGGCACGCCATAATAACCGCCATCGTAGTGCAGCGGCAGCCATGATCCCGGACTGAACTTCGGATACAGCTGATCAAAGTCTTCAAACTCGCTTAAATCCTGCAGCGTACCGCGAATGGCATAATCGACCGGCAAATCCTGCGTCAAGCCAAGGGCAATATCCGGCTGCACGCCAGCTGCATTAGACATAAGCAACAGCTCAGCATTTGGAAGCAGGTTCACCTTTACCTCAATGCCTGTTTCTGGCGTGAACGACTCATCTGCAAGCTGCTGCAGCTGATCCACATAATC